>QQUK01000224.1 GCA_008501655.1 Calditrichota bacterium | reverse complement strand
GAGTTGGATGGTCATAGTCTGATGACCAGAGTGAGTATCCGGCGACAGCTTCAACAAAAATCTATTTTTTCCAGGTCATGCCGGCACCGACAAAAGGCATCCCGCCATATGGGGATGAAGTTATACCGCCCATAATTTTAATTCCAAAGAAATCGGAGATCTCAGTAACAGGCTTAACTTCGGTTATCTGTTTTTCAACCGGCGGTCTTTGTTCAAGCTGTTCAATTCGTGATATGAGAGGTGATAAATCCTGTTTATCTTCGATTACTCTTACCCGATCTGAAAGTTCTCGGGAAACACGAACCGATGCATATCTTGATTCGGGGCCTTTAACCTGCAGCTCTTCGGAGTTAATGATAATCTGGATCGGGTTGACATTAAATTCACTTTTCAGATAGTTCATCAGAACATGCGCACGCCCTAAAGCTAACGCCGGGTTCCGGGTGTTATCATGAACCTGAAATGTTTCCCCATCAGCACCACCTGTTATGATAACTTCAGCAAGCGGATATTTTTTCAGAGTATCCGCAACTTTTTTTAATTCATCATAATATGGTTTAAAAAAATCTTTCTCAATCGACCGGCCAACACCAAGCGGGAATCCGGTAACAACTACTTCCTGCGCCGTTACCATCGAAAAGGTAAGCAGAACAGCGCAGCAGATAAGTACGATTTTTCTCATATACAACCTCTGTTGTTTAGTTCTTGTGTTCAAATGTGTCAAAACTGCATAATTATGCTGATAAACTTGCGAATCAGATTGCAGATAAGCTAATTTCATCTCCAATGCTGATACATAACTAACTGTTTATCAGCTTGTTATCTTATTCTGCCTCCTATAAAAGCAAAAGGCATACCTGTTTTGAGGAATAATATAGATCAGGGAAAATTAGTGTCTATATAAGAAAAATTACGGGCAGACTACCGGTGTTTCACCATTTGAGAACATAAATCTTGCTAAAAAGACAATATCGGCAATGTCCAAGCCGGCGATATTATCAACATTTGCTTCATCAATACAGACCGGTGCCGGACCCTGAGGATTGCCGAAGGAATAATTTACAAAATAAACTAAGTCTGCAATGTCTACATAATCGTTAGGGTCATTATCTACATTACCACGCAGCCAGAGACAGCACCCATCACAGGCATCACCCCGTCCGTCATTGTCGGTATCTATCTGATCAGGGTTGGCTAAATCAATACAATTATCACAGAGATTACCTATTAAATCGGAATCATTATCATTTTGATAATAGTTTGTTACAGTCGGACAGTTATCACATGAATCCCCGATAGAATCAAAATCCGAGTCGAGTTGGTCCGGGTTATAGATGTTCGGGCAATTGTCGATACTGAAGCTGATCGGGCATAACGGGTTTGTAAATCCGGGATTCCCGTAACCATCGTTATCGGTATCAACACATCCATCACAAACATCACCCTCACCGTCAAGATCATAATCTTCCTGCAAAGGATTAGAAATGCCCGGACAATTATCTTCGGGGCAACTATTCAACGGATAGCCGGGATTTCCGAACCCGTCATTATCGGTGTCGGTACATTCGTCACATAAATCACCAATACCATCATTATCGGCATCGGCTAAAGTAGGATCGTACACAGTCGGACAGTTATCGCAGAGATCGCCTACACCATCAGCATCTATATCAGTTTGATTCGGATTGTATGTTGTCGGGCAGTTGTCATCGAGCAGACAGAAACCATCAGCATCTAAATCGTTATCGGGATCATCGGGACAATCCTCGCAGGCATCACCGAGACCGTCTTCATCCAAATCGAGCTGTTCGGGATCATAAACATCCGGACATAAATCACAGAGAGAACCGATCAGATCTCCATCAGGGTCTGATTGTAATGGATTGTATATTGTCGGGCAATTGTCTATATCAGCACAAAAACCATCACCATCGGCATCATCGAATTCATCATACGGGCAGAAATCACAGACATCACCGGTAAAATCGAAATCGGAATCTTCCTGGAGTGGATTATAATTTGACAGACAATTATCGGTTTCATTGCAAATTCCGTCAATATCAGTGTCGGTACATCCGGTGCAGTTGACGTCATAATAACCAATCAATTCACCGCAACTGTTTAAGGGGTGCAGAGGATTGCAAAAAGAACCTTCGTTAATATGCAAATTACGATTAGCATTTGTATCGCAGAACATCGGGTCGACTGATATGTTTCCGTTTGCTTGAAGATTGTCTTTGATATTGTCAATCCAATCTCCGCCTTCATTACCATAAATATTAGTACATCCAATATCAATTATACCTGTTGGGTAATGAGCGATTGCTTTAGCACCTACGGAATATGCAAAGATTGTATTTTCTATAACCCCATAAGAACCGGTTTCTACAATTGTACTGGAACCATCCCCTGTATTATTGAAAAAAGTACAATTAAATATCTCATCAGCACCACCTACACAGACTGTTGAACCGTAAGAAATACTGTTATCGTAGAATACAGAATTTTTTAACACTGCATAATTATTACTAAAATCTATAACTGTATTATCCTGAAAATTTCTAAAAGTAAACCCATCTATTTCAGCAAATAATTGATAAGTCGGGGTAGAACCGTAAAATGAAATAAAACTATATCCCGCATAACCCTGTGCATTGATAGTAGTATATGCCGGACCGTTTACCGATTTTATTATTACGCTTTCGTACCCGATTGACATTCCAAAGTTATCTGTTCCGTAATACGTTCCATTATTAACTAAAACTGTATCCCCTTCAGTCGCTGCAAATACAGCTGATTTGATGTTTGGAAAATCTTCCGGTACTCTGATTGTTCTTGGGTTAAAACAGAAGTTTGCTGAGAGACTGAAATTAACATTTATCCCCCAGCCTTCTTCGATACTGACCCATGATGTGTCCGGCTGAGTCCAGCGGGAATAGGAACGGATCTCTCCGGATGGATCATCATCCGAAGAAATCAACAATATATAACCGGGAGCGTTTTCAACACCCTGAACACCGATGAACAGATCGGAAGCGATAATAGTTGAATCGTAAAAATTTACAATCATCGTATCAGGATATAAAATGATATCACCAGCCGGTACCTTGTAACGCATAAGTTCATTCCCAGGCTTTCCATTTGGAGCGACATCAAAAACTATCAGATAAAAACCGGAATCATAAAATACCTCCGGATTTCCATTGTCATAAAGCAGAAGTTCTGCAGAAGATAATCTCTTATTGTAGATGCCATCGAACCGTTGAGCATAGATATCATCACCATAGTCCGGTTGAGGGCATTTCCAGGGATACATTATATTGTCATAATCTGAATACAATGAGCAATATGAGGTGTCTTCAGGAGATTTTAAATTTGTCCCGATATTAAATAGCCGTATATCTTCATCAGGTAATTTATCTATCAGTCGATGCTGACCAAAACCTGGTAGCCATGAAATGATACAACAAAAGATAGTAAATAAGAAAACTGACGGTTTTAACAGTTTCATAACCCGCTCCCGAATTATCTAAAAACACTTATCGTTGACTAAAATATACACTATTACTTAAAATTGTAAACAGCTATTTTATATACAATTACAGTTTATATTTTAGCTCTTGCCTTTTTAACTATATATACTATACTGTTTCCGTAAGTTAAAGAAAGCGAAGCACCTAAGGTATGAATTTGAAAAATCTCTTAGAACAGAAGTTCTTCCCGTATGTCATCAAACCGGGCCGGTATGCCGGCGGTGAGCCGGGTACTATCCAAAAAAAGCCCGAAGGAAAACTCTCTTATCTCCATGTATTCCCTGATAAATATGAAATCGGACAATCGTATGTCGGCTTACAAACTCTGTATCATATTATCAACTCATACGACCGTTTTTTATGTGAACGCTTGTTTGCCGTAGATATTGATGCTGAGGAAGTTCTTCGTAAAGAAAATATCCCTCTCTTTTCGCTTGAAACATCCCGTGAAGTAAAATCATTTGATGCTGTCGGTTTTACTTTATCTTTTGAACTTGTTTATACAAATGTGTTAAATATTTTAGATCTCTCGGGCATCCCTATAAAATCAAAAGACCGCTCGGAAGAAGACCCGATAATCTTAGCCGGTGGACCGGCAGCTTATAATCCGGAACCTCTTGCTGAGTTTATTGATATCTTTTTCATCGGTGATGGTGAAGAAGGAATTATTGAAATTCTTGATATCCTTCACACTAACAGCGAAAAATTAAAAAAGGAAAAACTGAAACTGGTTGTTCAGCAGGTAGAGTCGGTGTATATCCCAGCCTTTTATGATAACGACTTACAACCACTCTTTGATTTTGTTCCTGAATATGTTAAAAGCCGGATTGAACCGGATCTCAAAAGAGAATACTACCCGGAAAAACCGATTGTACCGCTTGTCGAAGTCGTCCATGAACATCTATCGGTTGAAATCATGCGCGGTTGTCCACAGGGTTGTCGTTTTTGCCAGGCAGGACCGGTATATCGACCGGTACGGATGCGTGAAATAAATGAAATCGTTGAGTTGATTGAGACTCAGATGAAATTTTCCGGTGCAGAGGAAGTCACGCTTCTTTCGCTCTCATCATCAGACTATGCCGAAATAGATAACCTTGCATCGATGCTTGCCCGTAAATTTGAACCTCAGAAAATTTCAGTCAATCTGCCGTCACTTCGTCCCGGGTCAATCAGTGCCAAACTCTTGAATGCTGTAAAAAAAGTTAGAAAATCCGGATTGACTATCTCCGCTGAAGCCGGAACTGAACGGCTCAGACAGTTTATCCGCAAAGATATTACTGATGAAGCTATTTTTGACACAGCTTCACTCGCCTTTGAAAAAGGCTGGACTACGATAAAACTTTATTTCATGATCGGACTGCCGACAGAGACAGACAAGGATCTTGACGGAATCAACCGGATTGTCAAAAAAATAAATGACATCGGAATGCAGTTTCCCGGACGAAAGACAATCAATGTCACCCTTTCTCCCTTTGTCCCAAAACCTCATACTCCCTTCCAATGGGATGAGCTTATACCGGCGGATGAAGTTCTCCGAAGAGTTACCTATGTAAAAAACAGCTGTCCGGTCAGGTCGATACAGTTTAAATATCCTTCGGTCGAGTCAGCCCTGCTTCAGGCAATCATCGGCAGAGGCGGGCGAGAGATCGGAAAAGTTATTCAGACTGTTTTTGAAAACGGCGGGAAGTTTGAAGGATGGAATGAATATTTTGATTTTGAAAAATGGAAAGATGCTTTTGTGTATCATGATGTTGACTTTGAACAGTTGATTAAACCGATACCTTTTTCTCAAACCCTCCCCTGGTCATTGATTCGAAAAGGTGTCTCTGTGGAACATCTGCAAAAAGAGAGACAGCGGACTTCAACGCAGCTTAAAGACTATACACCAAAGATACGTGAGAATGATGAATCGGACATAGACAGACAGAATATGCAGTTCGGGCGGAGTAAAAAGAAAATCGTCTCCCAAAGTGTTGTTGCTCCGACAAAAAACAGAGTCCGATTTATCTGGGGAAAAGATTCGCGCTATAAGTACATGGGGCATCTGGACAATGTAAAATTCCTCGAACGAATAATCCGCATGGCAAAATTACCGGTGATGTATTCGCAGGGCTTTAATCCATCGATGAAACTTTCCTTCGGTCCTCCCCTTCCCCTCGGATTTACTTCGGAGACGGAAATTATTGATATAACCTTCGAGACAAATTTTATGCCGTACATGGCGGAAAAGCTCAAAGAAGTGTTACCGGACGGTCTGACTATTTATGACGCCAAAATTGTTCTTTCCAAATCCAAATCTATCTCGTCACAGTTAAACAGAGCATCGTACCGGATTCCGGTTACATATATTAAAAACAATGAAAAATTAAGTGACCGAATCAATACTATTCTTTCTTCTGATTCATTAGTAATCGAACGGCAGAAAAAAAGTGATATTCTCAAACTTGATATCAGACCGGCTATATATGAAATGTCACTTACTGACGATACCCTCTATATGACTTTGGGACTTGGAGAAGGCGGTTATGCAAAACCATCGGAAGTTTTACAGGCACTGCTTGCGGATGATTTTGATTTGTATCTGACAAACTTCATGCATCGCGAGGAACTTTTCAAAGTTGATGAATCGGGAAACAAAATTAAACTATTGGATATAGAATAAATGACAGAACATACAGAAAAAAGAAAATATGATATCGTTCGAGCGGCATGTCTTGAAACACTTGTACATTTTGAACAGGGAGAACCGTTCGACAAAGCTGTCCGTTACGCAACACAAAATAAAAATTTCCGTCCAATAGATAAACGGTTTTATCTGCAGTTGGTAAACGGTACCGTAAAGATGAAACGGCGTTTGGATCACGAAATTAAATTCTATCTTGCCAAGCCATCAGCGAAACTTCCTTTTAAACTACACAATATATTACGTCTTGGATTTTATCAGTTGAAATTCACCGACCGCATTCCCGATGCTGCCGCAGTTTCCGAATCAGTAAATCTTGCAAATTTCATGTGCGGAAAACCAAAAGCAAATCTTGTCAATGCTGTTATGCGTGCATCGCTCAGAGAGCCGCATAAAGTTAAATTTGCAAACAAAGATGATGAACCGGTTAAATATCTTGGGGATTTCTATAGCTACCCGGACCATTTTGTCGAATACTGTCTGAAAGAATTCGGATTTGAAAACACAGAAAAACTTTTAGCATACTACAATGAACCGCCCCATGTCACGTACCGGGTAAATTTTCTCAAAACAAAACCGGCCGAAGTTGCTGAACTGATGAAGCAAAACGAGGTTGAGTTTTCTGAAGGGAAATATCTTCCGGAGTTTTTACATATCTTATCAAGCGGTCTTCCCCTTGAAAAAGAATTGATACAAAGCGGGAAAGTCTATGTACAGGATGAATCATCCGGCATGGCTGTCCGGCTGCTGAATCCAAGACCGGGAAATAATGTTGTCGACTTGACAGCAGCACCCGGTGGTAAAACGACTTATGCCGCTATTCGTATGCGCAACAAAGGTCGGGTTACCGCGATTGATAAAACACGGGAACGGCTGGAGATGCTTGTTGAAAATGCAGAACGATTGGGAGTTTCAATAATCTCACCGGTGATTGCTGACATGTATGATTTTAAAGGTGAAGGATTCGACCGGGTTCTGCTTGACCCCCCTTGTTCCGGTTGGGGTACCGCCGGAAAACATTCAGATTTACGCTGGACAAAAAATGAATCGGATATCGCCAAACTTGCCCGTATTCAGATTTCCATGCTCGGGCGGGCATCAAAACTTGTCAAACCGGGCGGCACCCTTGTCTACTCGACCTGTACGATTATCCGTCAGGAGAATGACCAGATCGTCGAGGAATTTCTGTTAACCCACAAAGATTTTGAAATCGAATCAGCATCTGAATACTTCCCGGATGATATTGTCTCAAGCCGTGGATTTGTGAAGACATATCCGTTTATTGATAAACTTGACGGTTCATTTTGTGCAAGGCTTCGCCGAAAAGCACAGTAAATTCAATTATTCAAACAGGTTACAAATTTCTTTTTTAAACTTGATTTTTATCTGTTTTTTTCGAACTCTTGTGTGTATCAAAGATGAAGAAAAAGATTGCCACGTCCGCTTTGCTTGCTCGCAATGACAGACTTTTACTAAGTCACATAAAGTGAAGTTGGATGCGACTTGAAAAATGTGTCATTTGAGTCTTCAGACTCAAATGAAATCCTTGCGAATCTGAAGATTCACAAGGCACGTTGAATGAAAAGATTGTCAGGCAGGATGTCTGACAACACAAATGATATCACACTGAGCTTGTCGAAGTGTGTTTTATAAAAGAATATAATCGGTATGAATGTACAGGCATCAAGATTAAGTAAACAGAACGGAAAACCTGAAAGTTTGTTTGATAAGTATTTTCCCGAAGGCACTTACAAACGGCTTGCTGCTATCTGGGGCGGGATTCCGTTTATCATTCTGCTTGTCATTTATTTTATCATGAACTCAATCGTCATGCCGATTATTACCCGGCATGGTGATGAATTTCCTCTCCCCGATTTTACCAAACAGAGAATAATCGAAGCCCAGGCCGGGGTTGAAGACCTCAACCTGAGTTACGAAATCTCATCTGAGGAATATTCTCCCGGAATAGAAAAAGGTGTCATTCTTGCGCAGTTTCCGATAGCCGGAACCAAAGTCAAAGATGGCCGGATAATTCGCTTTGTTGTATCCCTCGGTCAGAAAAATGTAGCGATACCGCAGCTTGGCGGACTCTCCGTCCGGCAGGCGATTCTTGATTTGGAAACATCCGGTCTTGAACTCGGCGAAATCGCCTGGGCGTTTTCCGATACTCTTCCGGAAAAAGTTGTCGTCTTTTCCTATCCGAACTTCGGTACCGAAATCCCGCTTGGTACACCGGTCAATCTGATGGTCAACCGGGGCCGGGCATCTAATTTTACATTTATGCCAAAAATCATCGGACTGCCGCTTGATGAAGCGAGAGCTTTACTCGATGATAAATCACTTAAAGTCGGCATCATCACCACCCGCACCGATGAAAACTATCTGCCGGAAACAGTGCTCGAACAATCGGAAGCTGAGGGGACGGAGTTGGATGTCTTTACAGAGATTGATTTGGTGGTAAGTACGACTGAGTAAAGGGGAACTTATCTTAATACTGAATCTCTTTAAAATTTAATTTAAATGCATCCTTATTGCGATTTGATTGAAATAATTTGACTTTATATTCTCTAGTTAGTAAATATTTTTTAATTTTGGATTTTATTTCTAAAGGCATTTGACACCCCAAGTAAATCGAATCAATGACATTCAATGGGACTTTAACTTTAATATTTACATGATCCATGATATAAAACCGATACTCTCCTTCATATTCCCAATCAATCGCTTTTGAAGATATGGGTAATTCATAGTATTGTTGTGAATTTAGATCAGATGGTAGAAAATTAGGAAATTCCTCATAATATTTTACCTCTACGAGATTTACTAGATTATTATAATTATCAAAGTACTCCGTTTCAAAAAATTGTCTAAGTTTTTTTATATCATAACTAATACAAAATCCTCTATGAGAGTTTGCATAATGTGACCACATTAAAATGTTATCGTAAGTTGAACTTAATGAATAAAGTCCTATACTATTTAGTTTGGCTAACATCAATTCTATATTATCAGGATTAGACCAATTCTTTTTATTGTACCAATAGTCAACTTCTTTATGTAAATCAGCATCCGAAATATTTTTGTCTCTTTCTTTTATATGATAAGCTATACTTTTTCTGATATATTCCTCACTTTCATCTTCGTAGTTCAATGGGATTTTACATTCAAATGGATCATTAAAATTTAATGCAGAAGTAAAATATAATTCACTATCAAGTAATTCGATTTTATTATAATCGTTTTCCCAATTTCGATACTTATATAGAAATGATGGGTAATCCATAAGTCCTCCAAAATATCTAATAATTATTCTATATTTAACCAAAATATTAATTTATGGTCAAGTTAAAGTAGGTCGGGTTCCGTTGGTTTGAATGCGAGAGCATTCAAAATCGAGAAACCCGACAATTATGAGACCGGCAGACGGGGACGTCTGCCTTGCACAATTCTAAAAAGTTTACTTTACTGCTCTTTCTGTTCTGTCAGTTCCTACGCGCCGAAGGAAAGTGTGAACTGACAGCTTAGAATGTCAGGTGACAATCCACCTTCGGTGAATCAGCACCTGACATAACATAACTTCATATAGGTATTTGCAAACCACTCATATATTTAAACCTTGCCTCTCACCTCTTTTCTGCGTATAAACAAAACAAATGTTAATTCAGGCCGTATACCAATAAATGAACAACCGCTTATTCGAAACGAAAAATCTCTGCCGTCATTATATCCGCGGAACTTACACCGTTAAGGCAGTTGATGAGGTCTCCCTTTCCATCAACAAAGGTGATTACACGGCTATAGTCGGGTCATCCGGTTCCGGTAAATCGACAATCCTTAATCTTCTCGCCGGACTTGACACACCTACTTCGGGGGAGATTTATGCTGAAGGGAATAAACTTTCTGATTTCTCACGCAGGCAGTTTGCCCAATACCGTGCCAAAAAAATCGGAATGATTTTTCAGTCGTTTAATCTGATTCCCCATTATACCGCACTTCGCAATGTCGAGATGGCTTTATATTTTGACGACACCCCAAAATCGGAACGGACGGCAAAAGCAGAAGCGATGCTTGCCTCAGTCGGTCTTTCCGACCGGCTTGACCATCGACCGGCTGATATGTCGGGCGGTGAACAGCAGCGCGTTGCTGTTGCCCGGGCGCTGGTCAAAGAACCTGAAGTCCTTTTTGCTGATGAACCGACCGGAAACCTCGATTTGGAAAACTCCCAACAGATAGCATCACTTTTAAAAGACTTACACGATAAAGGAATCACGGTTATCATGGTAACACATGATATGTCACTTGCCGAAAACTCCGCCCAGCGGATTATCAGGATGCATTACGGTAAAATTGTCAATGGAGAAACAGCATGAACTTCCGCGATTTAGTCTCTATCTCGACCGGCAATCTCTGGCGGATGAAACTCCGGACATTTTTAACAACATCGGGTGTAGTTATAGCAATCGGTGCTTTTGTATCAATGCTATCATTCGGTGCCGGGATGCAGGAAAATATCGCCGAAGAGTTCAACAAACTCGGCTTGCTGAATACAATGCTGGTCTATGAAAAATCAGAAAGAGATATCGAACGGGAAAAAGAACGGAAACAAAAACAACAAGAGGAATCATCCAAAACAGATTCCACAACAACAGTAACAGCACCCGATACAGTTATCAGCAGACCGCTTGACAACGAAGCTTTGAATATGCTTTCAAAAATCCCCGGTGTCAGGCTTGCTTATCCTTACGAATCATTTACCGTAACGGTTCTCCTTGACGACACTACCTATAATTCATCAGCACAGGCTCTCCCGAAGATTGCCTACGAAACAAAACTGTTTTCTCAGTTCTCAGAAGGGAAAGCACTTGAGTCCGATTCTTCAAAAGAAGCTGTCATCACCGAGGAGTTTTTTGAAAAATTGAACATTGATTCAACCGAATCAATAATCGGAAAAAAGATAATCATTTCAGCAAAAGCATCATCAATAGACAGCGGACTGATAGCGATTTTTGTTTCCGATTCCTTTAATGTTTCCGAACGTATCCGACAGATTAAATATGATTCTCTTTTCAATCGCAGTTACATCGAAAGCACAATTCGGACCGAAGCTGATGCAGCATTGAACCGTTTTATCGACGGCTATATGAATAACAATATTATTATCTCAGATACATTGACTATCGCCGGAGTTCTTAAATCGGGTCAGGGGTTCCGCACTCGCACAGAATCGGTATTACTGCCGGTGAAAACAGCTGAGAATTTTTATGCAATCGGTGCCGGTAAAAACCCGCTTGATATGATGTCGATTCTGCAATCTGGTGGTGAGTTAAATCTGTTTAACGAAGCACCTAAAAGCCGTTCGTTTTCAAAAATCACTCTGAACATCGATCAGGGCGTGATGCATGCTAAAGTTGCTGATTCAATCCGCGCACTTGGATTACGGGCGTTTTCTTATACTGAGGAATTTCAGCAGATGCAGAAATTTTTCCTCTATTTCGACATGGGGCTTGCCCTTGTCGGATTGATTGCTTTGTTCACCGCATCACTGGGAATCACCAACACCATGGTCATGTCGATTGTCGAACGGAAACGGGAGATCGGAGTTTTAAAATCACTCGGGGCGGATGAATCGTATATCAGACTTCTGTTTTTAGCTGAATCGGGGATGATCGGGACAATCGGAGCTTTCGGCGGGATAATCTTAGGATGGACGATTTCCAGGATAGCTTCGTTTATCGCAAAATCATTTATGGAACGGGAAGGTGTCGATCCGGTCGAAATCTTTACTCTCCCTCTCTGGCTGATAGCGATTGCTTTTGCTCTCGGACTTTTAGTTGCGGTCATTGCCGGATATTTCCCGGCATCACGCGCCGCCAAAGTAGATGCTGTCGAAGCTTTGAGAAATGAATAACAATGTCAAAATTAATTTCACGAGAAACAGTCACACCTAATAAATTTCAAACATCAGTCATCAACAAAATGTTTGACAGCTCTGTATATGATGATACTCTTGTTGAAAGAATAACTTATATAAACGATAGTCTCAATATCAAAGGGTACATTGTCTCACCAAAAGAATCAGGAACCTATCCACTTCTCCTTTGGAATCGGGGCGGGTACAAAGATTCCGGGGCACTTGAGGATTTGACGGCATTTTTGATTTTAGCATCAACAGCAAGATGGGGTTATGTCGTGGTTGCTTCGCAGTATCGCGGAAATATGGGTGGTGACGGCAAAGAAGACTGGGGTGGTAAAGATGTCGATGATGCGCTGGCGATGCTTGATTTTGCAGCTGAACTTCCTAACACAGATATGAATCGAATCGCTATCGAAGGTGCCAGTCGCGGCGGGATGACGACATACCGGGCTCTTGCAGAGGATCATCGGTTTAAGTGTGCAATGGTCCACGCCGGGATTGCTGATATCTTTGAACTTGAAAAACAGGATGCAGAATTTGCTAAACTTGTTGATAAAATAACCAAAGACTTAACATCGGAAGAACGTGAAGCTAAGTTGAAATTACTTTCAGGTGTGCATATTGCCAATCAGTTTTCAAAAGACTGCCCGATTCTTTTGATGCATGGTGATGCCGACAACCGTATTCCTGTATTACATTCTGAAAAGATGGATGATGTCCTTTCAAAGCTGAAACATCCCCATGAATTTCATATTCTGAAAAACGGCGGTCATGTTTCCCTGAAAGACCAATCATACAAAGAGGCTGATATACTTCGTAAAGCCTGGCTTGAGAAATATCTCTAATCTCACACTGAACGGAGTCGAATTGTGCTCCAGTATCAAAAATATCCATACTTGACTATTTTCTCTGAACTTCGTTTATTTCGTGAAATTATAAATTAACTATAGAGCAGGAATAATTCATGTCAACATCAGCAGAGTTTTCCAAGAAAAAAGATAATCTCTTTACTACTCTTCAAACAATGCCGAAACCGTTCTGGATGGTCAATATTATGGAGATGCTTGAACGTCTGGCTTATTACGGCGTCAGAGTTGTTATTCCGATTTATATTGCACAGGCAGACGAAATCGGCGGTTTGCATTTTTCCCACATTGATAAAGGTATCATCTTTTTCTGGTGGGCAATTTTCCAATCGATTACCCCGATGTTCTCCGGCGGGTTTGCCGACCGTTACGGTTATAAAAAAACAATAGCTGTTTCTGTATTTATCAAAATACTCGGCTATATACTAATGGCGACCCAGACTGAGTTCTGGCCCTTTTTTATCGGTTGCTGCACCCTTGCTTTAGGAACTGCGATTTTTAAACCGGGTGTACAGGGAACGATGTGTCAGTCGTTGACAACCCGAAACTCCTCTGTCGGATGGGGACTGTTTTACATGCTGGTCAATATCGGCGGATTCTTAGGACCTCCTCTTGCACATTACCTGTATGGTATCGGCTGGCCGGCTGTCTTCTACGGCTGTGCTGCGATTGTATCTCTAAATCTGCTGATGCTCCTGACCTACAAAGACCCGGCACCGGGAGGCGAGCAGGTAGGAAATTCTCTTGAAACATTTGTAAAGACTATTAAAAATATTTTTAATCTCAAATTGATCGTATTTATCGTCATCATGTCCGGATTCTGGCTGATGTTTATGCAGTTGTTTGATATGCTTCCGAATTTTATTGTCGATTGGGTCGATTCTTCAGCACTTGTGCAATCACTCGGATTACCCGATTGGATGCTGCAGGCAAACTCACAAAGAGCACCCCAGATTTCGCAGGAATGGCTTATCAATGCTAATGCCGGTTTAATTGTACTTTTTGTTGTTTTTGTTTCCTGGATTGTTTCTCGAATGCGACGGGTGACATCTATTTTTATCGGTATTACACTCTCTTCAATCGGTCTTATGGTTGCCGGATTTTCGATGGCTGGTATTATGTGCTTGATGGGGATTTTACTTTTCTCAGTCGGTGAGATGCTGTCATCTCCGAAAATGAACGAATACCTTGGAGTGATTGCTCCCGACGGGAAAAAAGGACTGTACATGGGCTACGCCAATATCCCTCAGGGAATAGGCTGGGCGGTCGGTTCGGTTGTCGCCGGTGATGTATACAACGAAATGGGCGATAAGGCAAACCTTGCTCTGGACTACCTGAAAACTCATCAAAACATCTCTGATATTTCCAGACCGGAGGCGATGAACAAACTTGTTGAGATATCTGGTAAGTCTCATCAGGAGGTAACCAACATACTCTGGGCAGAATATGATCCGTACACTCTTTGGTACCGGTTCGCAGCGTTAGGAATCATCTCAGCTGTATTGATGATTTTTTACGGTATGTGGGTGAAAAAATCCGAAGCACCGGATATTTAAAAGTAATTGTAGGGGTGTTACATGTAACACCCCTACACTATCACTTTTTATCCATCTCGTTTAATTAAAATTGTCGTTCCTATGACAAAGAGAAATATTCCTGAACCTAAGAGCACCGATACCGGAAGTATCATCTCACTATAACTATACCCGCGCCAGATGGCACCTTCAAGTGAGACTATTCCCCATTTTACCAATGAAAAATTAGAAACAGTCAACATCCAGCCCGGCATAGCAAACAGAGGTATCATCCCGCCGCCGGTCATCGACATAATCAGCATGATTGCCATTCCGCCGCCGCCGACAGCCTGTTCCGTTTTACCCATAACAGAAATCAGCATCATCAACCCGACAAAACAAAGTGCCGATGAACAGAGAGCTATCGCAAGTTTCACCGGATTATCAAGACGTACACCAAAAACAAGATTTGCAAAAACTAATAAAATCACAGATACGGATATAATCGTAACAAATGCTGCAAGTCCTTTGCCGGCTAGAATCTGAGCCCGTGAAATCGGAGCAATACGTAACCGGACATAGGTTCCTTTGGTTTTTTCGGTGACTATTGAAACAGCAAATGCCGAAGTGCAGCCGATTAGTGCCCAGAGAATTGCCGATGGAAAGGTTATCTCATATGATGAACGGGGACCTTCACGTACTTGTGTTATCGCTTTGGTTACTATTTTAGGACCTTCCTGCATCGAATTATTCTGCATCATCGAAGTATCATAATTCTCAAGAAAATTTGATAATCCACCAAAGAATTTTTTCAATTTAACTTTCTGAGAATCAGCTATAGTTGAGCTTGTATCAATAGCTTTCATATCATCATTTATATCTGAAAGTAAATCCTTCGGATTTGAAAACATATCTGTCATCATTTCAAATGATACTTTTGTCAACATCCCCCTGATAATCTCTTTAGAAAACGAGCGTGAAGGGTCAACTCCCAATTCAATATATGATTCATCAGATTGAAACTGTTGTTGCGCTTTTCCGAACCCGATAAGAAGGCGCACATAGGCTGATGCTTTGCCTCTCCGGACAAGCAGAGTTGCGGAGTCAAGCGGAACCTGCGTAATGTCGAATGTTTCAATCGCTGATAGTTTGGTAATATATTTTATTGAATACTCAGACCGGTCTTCATCAACGAGCAGCAGTTTTATCGATGCTCTGTCACCGGAGCCGGAACTTCCGAAAATCGCTCCAAAGAAAAGCGCCATAATCAATGGAAAACCGATGACCCAGAACAGACCGGCTTTATCCCTGAGAAGCAATTTTATATCTTTGAACGCTAAAGTCAGTATCGCTTTCATCAGTCTCTTAAGCTCCTTCCGGTCAGATTCAAAAATACTTTTTCCAGATCAGCCCTGTTTATATGAATTGATTTGAACGTATCACCGCATGCAGAGAGTTTCTGGACTACTTCAAGAGGATTGGTTGTCTCAACGACTATTTTATCCCCCTGCACTTCGTACGGAAGGGATGATGTCTCTGTATTCTCATGAGCAAGTTCCGCAACAACAACAGACGCGCCACCATATGTGCTGATCAATGCATCAACCGTATCAAGTGCGAGGACATTCCCTTTATCAACGATAGCAACTCTATCGCAGAGACGCTCGGCTTCTTCCATATAATGGGTTGTATAGATAATCGTTTTACCTTCGGATTTCATTATTTCTATATTATCGAAAATGAAGTTTCTTGATTGCGGATCAACGCCAACGGTCGGTTCATCAAACAGAAGAATCTGCGGGTCATGAAGAATGGCACAAGCTAAATTAAGCCGGCGTTTCATACCGCCAGAGAAAGTTTTGGCAAAATCCTTTTTTCTCGATTCAAGTCCTACTAAATCGAGAGCAAATGCGACTCTCTCTTTCAGTTTTTTACCGGAAAGATTATAGAGTTTTCCGAAAAAATTCAGATTTTCTTCCGCAGTCAAATCCTCATAAATCGCCAGAGCCTGCGGGGTATTACCGATAGCAAAGCGGAAATCGCCGTTTTTATTTTCAAATCTGACTTCTCCGGAGTCCGGTTTCACAATTCCGACAATCATATTGATTGTAGTTGTTTTTCCGGCACCGTTTGGACCTAACAGTCCGAATGTCTCACCTTTGGCGATATCCAAAGATATTGAATCGACTGCCAAAATCGAGCCATACTGTTTTTTAAGATTCTGTAATTGTATCAATAATTTCCCTCGGTGAATGTTTGCTCATCCGAATCGGATTCCTACGTTTTGTTTGTATTAGTCAATACGCAAGATATGAAAATCAGTTGCCTTTGTGAAGAAAATAACATATTTTGCCCCTGAAAATTCTTAATTAATGATGGAGTGTAATTTATGATATCCAAAATTGAACAATTATTAGGCGAACACAAAAGTTTGCTAACCCATGAATGTAAAACAATCGATAAATCACATCTGTATCTTCCGGGTCCGGATTTTGTCTCAAACGTCGTTGCACAATCAGACCGCACCCCGAATACAATGCGGGCACTTAATTCGCTGTTTAATCACGGACGTTTAGCAGGTACCGGTCATGTTTCGATTCTTCCGGTCGACCAGGGAATCGAACACACAGGCGGTGCTTCTTTTGCCCCCAATCCGATTTATTTTGATCCGGCAAACATTGTCGAGCTGGCTATCGAAGGCGGCTGCAACGGTGTTGCTTCAACATTCGGAGTCTTAGGTGCTGTTTCAAGGAAATATGCTCACAAAATTCCTTTTATTGTAAAATTGAATCATAATGAACTGATGACCTACCCGAATACATTTGACCAGATAATGTTTGCTCAGGTCAAAGATGCTTTTAATCTGGGTGCTGCCGGTGTCGGTGCTACCATTTATTATGGTTCCGACGAATCAGCCCGTCAGATACAGGAAGTCACCGAAGCGTTCAGTTATGCCCATGAACTCGGTATGTTTACGGTCCTCTGGTGTTATCTGAGAAATTCAGCATTTAAAAAAGATGGGAAAGATTACCATACATCAGCAGATATGACAGGTCAGGCTAATCATCTTGGTGTTACCATCGGAGCTGATATTATCAAACAAAAACTTCCGGAATGCAATGGCGGATTCAACGCTATAAATTTTGCCAAAACACATAAAAAAGTTTATGATGAATTGACAACTGATAATCCGATCGATCTCTGCCGTTATCAGGTAGCCAACTGTTACATGGGAAGATCCGGATTGATTAACTCCGGCGGTGCTTCATCCGGTGCAACCGATTTAGCCGAAGCTGTCCGCACTGCTGTTATCAATAAACGTGCCGGTGGAACCGGACTCATTTCCGGTCGAAAAGCTTTCCAGCGTCCGATGAAAGAAGGCGCCGAACTTCTGCAGGCTATTCAGGATGTCTATCTTTGTAAAGAAGTTACTATAGCGTAGATTATAAAAAATATTACTCAAAAAAAAGCCCGCTTAAAGCGGGCTTTTTTTGTATCTGATAATATATACTATTGATTATGGTTTTGAACCGGTTTATTGATTTTTGTATCAATAATATTTCTGAGAATCTCAACAGATTCCGGATCTTCATAATCGGTTTCATCCTGGTTACCAACCGGTGTCGGATCTCCGGTACCGAGGAACACCTGAATATTGAATGTGCCTGACTCAGAGTGTAAATCCCCTGTCCAGCCTGAACCGGTTATGTTCGGTGGATCAGTCGGTCTCGGACCGGTTGCTGACTGAATGTATAAACGATAGTAACCATTATATATGTTACTTGCAGCAGGAATTGTGAATGTCGTATCAGTTGATGCGAAATACTCTCTATCATTATTTATATAGGTACCTGCTGAGTCTTTATAGTATCTTACGTACAGTCCATACCAATCAGCATTAGGAATTGAATTCCAGAGAACATTGATGGCTGTACCCAAACTGAGCGTATCGTCATCAATAGGGAGAATAAATGACGGTTCATCATCATCTTGATCTAAGAGTCTTACTGAACCTGTCGAAATCCCATTACTGAAATAAAATGTAGCAGTATACATATC
>QQUK01000359.1 GCA_008501655.1 Calditrichota bacterium | reverse complement strand
TAATGAAACTGCTGTTTTTAAGGCACTGACAGCAAGTATTTCTTCACCTGCTGCCAATCGTATTACAGCAACATCGTACCACACTTCAGCATTATCCGGAGCTATTTCTGCAGTTTTTTCAATAGCAGTAAGTGCTTCAGTATATTCTTTTTCTAAATATAAATTCCAGGCATAATTCCACGAATAATTTACCTGAGCGATTTTCAAAAGCCTGCCTAATTCCTTAAACGGTTCTTTGTGGTCATCAACCCTAATATCAATTGCCTGGTCAGTATAACCGCCATAACCGGCATTTTCATTGACTATATACATGGCAGCTGATTGTTTGCCTCTTGAATCTCCTCCTTTAGACTCACCGGCAAGCAGGGCTGCATACATACGGTCAGCAAGAGTACCTTCGGTTTCCAGAAATGCCTGTTCCATGGCAATCACAACATCCTCCCCTGCAAGAATATTTCCTTGTACAGCATAATTCTCTCCGGCTCTCCCCCCAGCCCATGCTGAACATCCATCACCGGTAAAGGTCGCAGATTGTCCGTCAACAGATACAATACCGACTTGACGTTTTTGATTATCTTCATCAGACCTTGTTAATATATCGATGACTTCTTCCGGATTAACGCCTTGCTCAAGCAGTTCAAGTCCTCTCCAGCCGTAGGTTGTATTTGCATATGCTTGTGTTGCTACTGCTCCAACCCCAGCTTTAGCCCATGGGACAACAGCTCCTACCCCGAAAAATCGGGATGCGACAGCAACTCCGACTTCTCCGGTTTCCGGATCAAAAGCAGCAATTGAAAATGTTGCAATTGTTCTGCTGCTCTCAGCTTGAGCTGAAAGCATCAAACAAAAAACAATCAGAAATAGAAATACAACTTTTCTCATAAAGATATTCCTTTATCTTTTTTGAAATCCAAACAGAATTAACGGCTCATCATATTGAACTTTTTTCAGGTATACCGTCATACTTTCTAAAAGCCAAAAACAGGATTCTTCGCTACTGTTTTCATTATTACAAAATTGTTTATTGCCTGAAATAGAATTTGTATATTTTGATTTTAATGAGTTAAACACTTTTTCAGCGTCCCCTTCTGACAATCCCTTAAGATATATTTTAACCTGATATAACGTCTGTTCCTGAAATATAAATGCGACATAAGCATCTGATTCAAAAATCCTTTGAGCTGTCCAGAAATACTCTTTATTGTCTTTTTGTTCAGTTACCCAGTTTGATATAGCCGGAAATTTCTTTTTAACAGCATCAGAGTCATCTGAGAGGCTGATGTTTTCATACAGTTCAATCCATTCCGATTGATTTAGATTATCAGTATAGGTTTTATCCGAACAGGATGAGAGAATAAATAATACAGATATACTAATGGTAAGACTAAATTTCACTGATTTATCTTTCTTGTAGAGTTACAATATACTCTAAAATTTAGAAGATTAATCTGTGAAACACAATAAAAAAGAAATATCAGCTTGCTTTGATTATATTAAAGACTACTAAAATAAGAAGGGGTATCAGGATCAGAGCGGCAAACAGCTTATGCTTAAATGGTCCTTCGGAAGTTACTTTTTTTATCAATTCTTTCATATATACCTCATTGTCTATTTCCATAACTATACGATTTACTATTGGAGTTGTTGCCTTAAAGAGTGAAGACGTTACTTTTGCTGTATGAGATATACTTCGTCATTTCGCCTGACATTATCAATTTGAATACCGATTTCGTCCCCTTTAGAAGCCGAAGAAACCTCGGAATGCTCTTTTTGCATACTACTGACGGTTATCCGTTCTATACCGGTTTTATTCCCGATTATAACTATTTCATCACCGATTCTCAAATCTGCAACTAACTGAATTGAGGCAACCTGAGGTTTTGAATAATAGTTGATAATTTTACCGATATATGTTTTGATTTCTGTTGCTTCGTTGTTCTCAGCTTTTGAGAAATCTTCAGCCGAAGGTTCACCAAGGTAAAATCCATTGGAGAATGAACGGTTGAATACTTTTTTGAGCTCAAAAATCAATTCTTTGATTTCCTCCTCAGTTAAATCTTCATCGAGAGCTTTTCGGTAAGCTCTGGTAACCGTATCGACATAACGGGGGTCTCTCCCCCGACCTTCAATTTTGTAACTTGTCACCCCGGCTTTTTTCATCAGAGGAATCAGATGCAGCGTACAAAGGTCTTTGGCGGACATTACCCGGGAGTTTTCAAGTTCCAGTTCATTACCTGAACTATCTGTAATAGTATATGACCGCCTGCAATTCTGGTGACACTCTCCCCGATTAGCAGATTTTTCCGAAGTAAACTGAGACATAAAACAGCGACCTGAAATAGCTACACACATCGCCCCATGAACAAAACATTCCACTTCAATCTCCTTTGAGATCGGAGCAATTTGGGATAATGACAGTTCACGGGCAAGAACCACTCTCTGAGCTCCTAACTGTTTATAAAACCGGGCTGCTGAAACATTTGCAACCGATGCCTGGGTGGAGATAAAAAAGGGAATCCCGATTTCCCGGCATTGCGTCATTACAGCATGATCCCAGCAGATAACAGCATCAACTTTATCTTTAACCTGATTTAATATCTCGTTGAGCTTTTCAATCTCATTATCATATATGATTGTATTTAATGTCAGGTACAGCATAACATCTCTATTTCCGCTTCTGCTAATTTCTCTCATCTCATCCAAATCTGATATTGAAAAATTCTTAGATGAAGCTCTCATAGAATAATCATTTAACCCGAAATAAACAGCATCAGCACCAGCTTTTACCGCTGCAACAAGCATCGGGAAATACCCCGCCGGAGCCATAAGTTCATATATTCTACTCATTTTTCTAATATATCTATAAATGATGGTTCATCAATCAAAAATAATCTGAAAATTTTTCAGGTTTTCCTTTAGATTCATAGAAATATTGAAGTTTTGGGTTATAAATCCGATAGTAAAATAAGTGGGTATAAATTTAGATATTGATTTTAATTTAGGGTATTAATATGCAAAATATTGAAGTTGATTATAAAACAGTAGATAAGATTATTGAAAAGCTTGGCGAACTTCCTTCAGCACCGGTTATTTTAAACAAAGTCATGCAGTTAACATCATCTCTTGATGCGAATATTATGGATATCTCTAAACATATCTCCGCTGACCAATCCTTATCTGCCAAAGTTGTCCGGATGTCGAACTCAGCAATTTACGGGCGAACTAAAGAGATTAACTCCCTTGATGAAGCGATCAAAGTCCTCGGATTCACGCAGGTTCGCTCAATAATTGTCTCAGCCTCAACCTTTAATATCTTCAAATCAGGTACCCATACTAAAATAGCTGACCTGCTCTGGCAACACTCTGTAGCAGTAGCTTTAGGCTCTAAAATGATTACAGCCAAGTTTACAAATCTCGACAAAGAGGAAGCTTATCTTGCCGGACTCCTTCATGATATCGGAAAACTTGTTCTCTTACAGACAGCACCGAATGTTTTCGAAGAAATAATAGCCAAAATCAAAGAAAGCGACCAAAGTTTCTCAGAAGTAGCCATCAAAGTCTTAGGCTTTAATCATCAGCATATCGGTCAGGCACTCTTGGTTAAATGGGAATTTCCAACCCATCTTATTGAAGAGATCAGCTGTTACCATAATTCAAACATATCAGAACCGGAAGAAGTTCCTTCGATTGCCCGCTCAATAGCCCTTGCCAATTCGATGGCAAATTATATCGGGGCAAGTTTTTTCAATCCATTTCATCATAGCACTGATGACCAGATTTTTATCGGTCAAAATGAAATAGACGTCGATGAATTTATCGAGCTCAGGCTCAAATTCGAAGAAAATTACCACAAAGAGATAAACAGCTATTACGAATAGTTATTTCCCCGAATACAGTTCCTTAAATTTACCTATATCTTGCCGCATAGTGGTTACATTGTCAATATCAGTTGTCTGTTTGCATTTCATTGCTGTTCGTAATATTTTATGAAGTACAGTAACCTTATCAAGATACATCTGATATCCATCCATACCTGAAGCTACTTCTTTTATCCGCTGAACCATAAAATAATCAACGACAATGTCTGCCAGTTTATCAGCATGTTGTTCCTTGTTGTTCACCCAGCGCACCAACTGATTATAATTTTTATCCCCGTCAGCAGACAGTTTGTTAATCTCTTTCATCGATTTTTCGATAGTTGTACAATGTTCCAAAAGTTCGGTGAAGCGAGCTTCATCATCATAAATACCACACGGTATCTGGCAATGGCTCTGGGCTAAATTCGGAACAAATAAAACTGCAAATGCTGTTAAAATCATGATTGACTGAAAGACTTTTTTCATTTTTTTCCTCAAATATCTAAGGTTTGAATTACAATTACTACATATATACGCAGTTTACATATTTACTATTGGATAATACTATATCTCCGGTAGAATAACTAACTATTTCAGCTTAAACATTCCTGTTTGGCTCTCTACTCTGCTTTAGCAGGAATGAAATACCGGCTAAATCACTTTTTGAATTTTAAATAAACGCCCTTAAATTCATCATAAAATTTATTATTGACAATACTACCCATATTAGATATTTTTAGTTATGTTTACATAGCATAACAATAGGAGGATTTATGAAAAAAATCGGATTTCTGTTGTTAGCGATTCTGTTCGTCCTGATACTTTATTACATGTTCATCGA
>QQUK01000191.1 GCA_008501655.1 Calditrichota bacterium | reverse complement strand
AAGGAGTACGGTAGGGATTAACGCAGCGATAAAATGTACAAACAATCCATAATGTACAAACAATTCATAAAGTACAAACAATCCATAAGGAGAATCGCACCCCTCCCCTGCGAAGGCAGGGGTCTCAGGTATTATCCTCTTCCCACTTACAAGGGAAAAAGGTGCGACTGCCTGACCTGATTTCAATGAAATCCTCAAAAAGAGATTGATATTTTCCTCTTTTAATCGTACTTATTAAGAAAGAGTTTACAGCCAACATCAGATAGATTAAAAGAAAGAAATTTCCTTTGAGTTACGCTAATTTCGTCCATCTGCACACCCATTCACAATATTCACTCTTAGACGGTGCCTGCCGCCTTGATGCGGTCATCGCCAAGGCAAAAGAGCTCAAAATGCCGGCGCTTGCCATCACCGACCATGGGAATATGTTCGGAGCTATCGAGTTTTATAAAAAAGCGACCAAAGCAGGTATCAAACCGATTATCGGATGCGAAACGTATGTCGCCGGCGGTTCCCGTCATGACAAAAAACCATCCCAGCATCATCCTGACGGCGGTTATCATATGGTACTACTGGCTAAAAATGAACAAGGCTATAAAAATCTGATAAAACTGACCTCCGCCGGATTTCTCGAAGGTTTCTACCATCGCCCCCGAATTGACAAAGATCTTTTACGCGAATACTCCGAAGGATTGATTGCAACATCAGCATGCCTCAAAGGGGAAGTAAACTGGAACCTTGTCAACGGCAACACCGGCAGTGCTGTTGCGGTTGCCCGGGAACTGAATGAAATTTTCGGACAGGGGAATTTTTTCTTAGAAATCCAGAACCATGGTATCGAAAAAGAGGTCGCTAATATTCCGAAGATAGATGCTATCTCCCGAGAGACCGGTATCCCGATGGTGGTCACCAACGATTGCCATTATCTCAAACAGGAAGATGCCGATGCTCATGACGCCCTTATCTGTATTCAGACGGGTAAAAACGTCGATGATGAAAAACGGATGAAATACAACACTGACCAGATTTATTTCAAATCGGCTGATGAGATGGAACATCTTTTTGGTGATTTCAAAGAAGCGATGAATAACACCGTTCAGATTGCCGAATCATGTAACCTTGAGCTTGAACTCGGGAAACTGAAGCTCCCTAAATTCCCGATTCCTAAACCGTTTGTCGAACCGGATGCATATCTGAAACATCTCTGCGAAGAAGGATGTATCGAAAAGTATGGCGAAATAAACGATGTCGTCCGTGAACGTCTTGATTATGAGTTATCTGTCATTAAAAAAATGGGATATGCCGGATATTTCCTGATTGTAAAAGATTTTATAGATTACTCCCGTAAAATCAAAGTTCCGGTCGGTCCCGGTCGTGGCTCCGCTGCCGGTTCATTAGTTTCTTATGCGTTAAAAATTACAACGATCGACCCTATAAAATTTGATTTACTCTTCGAACGGTTTTTGAATCCGGAACGAATCTCGATGCCCGATATCGATATCGACTTTGCCGACCGGGGTCGTGATAAAATCATTCAGTACGTTATTGAAAAATACGGCGAAGAAAACGTCTGCCAGATTATAACATTCGGTACCATGGCCGCCCGCGGAGTCATCCGTGATGTCGGCCGTGTCCTTGGAGTCCCGTACGGGGAAGTAGACAAAATTGCAAAGCTTGTACCCGAAGGTCCCGGTGTATCACTTGAGGATGCCATCAACAAAGTTCCTGAGTTAAAAGCACTCCGTAAAGATGATAAACGAATCGACCGGTTATTGACTTACTCTCTGACTCTTGAAGGACTCGCCCGTCATTGTTCGACCCATGCTGCCGGTGTAGTGATAGCACCATCGGCACTCACAAACTACGTTCCCCTTTTCAAAGGAACCAAAGACGAAATAACAACCCAGTATGATATGAAGATGGTCGAAGAGATCGGTCTGTTGAAGATGGATTTCCTCGGGCTTCGTACTCTAACTGTTATTGATGATGCTGTTACTATTATCAAAGAAACTCAGCCTGATTTTAATGTAAACCTTGATGAATTGACCCTTGATGACCCCGAAGTATATAAGATTTTTTCTAAAGGTGATACAATCGGTGTATTCCAGTTTGAATCTCCGGGGATGCGTGACTATCTGCGTAAACTGGGACCGGAGAACTTTACCGACATCACCGCAATGAACGCGCTCTATCGACCGGGTCCGCTTGATTCCGGAATGATTGATGAATATATCAAACGGAAAAAAGGAATCACCAAAGTTAGCTTTGAGCATCCCCTCCTTGAAAAAATACTCGGTAATACTTACGGTGTTATTGTCTTTCAGGAACAGGTTCTTCATATCGCCAATAACTTAGCCGGTTACTCACTTGGCAAAGCGGATTTCTTGCGTAAGGCGATGGGTAAAAAAGATGCTGCCTTGATGGCTGCTCAGAAAAAAGAATTTATAGCCGGAACCGATTCCAAAAAGATTGATCGCAAAGTTGCCGAAGATGTTTTCCATAATATTGAAACATTCGCCCGGTACGGATTTAATAAAGCTCACTCGACCTGTTATGCTTTTGTCGCCTATCAGACTGCCTGGTTAAAACGGTACTATCAAAAAGAGTTCATGGCTGCTCTGATGAGCTCAGAAATCAATTCAACCGACCGGATTTATCAGCTTCTCGAAGAATGCCGGCGGATGAAAATCGAAGTTCTCCCTCCCGACATCAATGAATCAAAACTTTCGTTTTCAGTAGTCGATGGGAAGATCCGGTTTGGACTCAAAGCAGTTAAAAATGTCGGTGATGGTCCGGCTGCGGCTATTGAAGCGGAGAGGGAAAACGGTCCGTTTGTATCGCTCGCTGATTTTGTCTCCCGAATTCCGAGTAAAGCACTTAACCGGAGAGTTCTTGAATCACTTATCAATGCCGGAGCTTGTGATTCGCTCGGACACAGCCGGGCTCAGATGGCAGAAGCTGTCGAAACTATGATAGAATACGCCCATAAAGTCGCCGAAAAACATAATTCTCATGATCTTTTTGCTGATTCCGGCGGGGCAATTGACCGGGTTGCGCCAAAACTTGCTGATATAGAAGAATGGAAAAACAGCAAAAAACTGGCGATGGAAAAGGCGATGCTCGGATTTTATGTCTCCGGCCACCCACTTGACAAATACCGGGAAACGCTTAACTGTTTCACCACCTGCCAGCTGGGACGGCTTTCCTCAATAACCGATGGAACCGAGGTAACTGTAGGCGGAATAATAACTTCGATAAAGACAATGCTTGATAAAAAAGGGAATCAGATGGCTTTTGCCACAATCGAAGACTATACCGGCTCAACCGAACTAATCATATTTTCAAGCTGTTATGAGACCAGTAAAGAGTTTATAGCCGATGAAAGGATGGTTCTGATGGTTGGCAGAGTCTCCACCAGAGAGGGTGAAGCCCCCAAAGTTATTGTCAATGAAGCCCTTGCTTTGGAAAATCTTACGGAACGTTTTAACTGTCAGTTGGTTATAAAGGTAGATTCTGATTGCTCCGATACTATAATAGATAGTGCATTGGAATCATTGGAACGATATAAAGGTGCAGCACCGGTACTTTTAGCAGCAAGAGAGAATGGCTCTGAGGTTTATATCCGCTCTGAGAAATACGCGGTCAATATCGACTTTGAACTTCTCAATCATCTTAAAGAACTTTTAGGTGAAACCGGAGCTTATTTGCGCCCGTTAAATAAAAAAGAAAGAATGGTAACATAAGATAAGCAGGACAAAGATGAAAAAAAGAAACTTCATACTCCCCCTCATTGCCTGTTTTCTTCTGGTAAGCTTTTCAAGCGGTATTTCAGAAGAGATGAAAGCAGAGAAGATCAACTGGCATTCGCTTGATGAAGCAATGACGATAGCAAAAGAAAAAAACAAACATATTTTTATAGATTTTTCCACCTCCTGGTGCGGTTACTGTAAAAAGATGGATAAGGAAGTGTTCACTCAGCAGTCTGTTATAAATCTATTAAACAATGATTTTATTGCAGTCAAAGTTGATGGTGACGGTGTTAAGGAACTTGAAATCGACGGTTACAAAATCAAAGAAAAAGATCTGACCCGCCGTGAGTTCAAAGTTACCGGTTACCCGACTTTCTGGTGGCTCAACCCCGAGGGGAAAAAACTTTTTAAAGTCTCCGGCTACAAACCGGCTGACTACTGGGTACAGGCGTTAACTTTTGTAAAAGATTATGAATACGATAGTACCCTTGATAAAAGCGGCAACAAGATTCAGAAATCGGAAGGTAGCAACTAACCATGAAAAAAATTCTCTTTGTTCTGATAGTCCTCTCATCGATAGCATGCTTCATTTCATGCGGTGGTGATACCGAATCAAAATCAAATGCTGAAGCAATTGCAGACAAAACACCAACTGAAAAACCGCAGGAAAATCAGGTTGCAAGTTCGCTTTCATTTGAAGCGTACGACATCAAAGGAACCCTCCGCAAATCAGATGAATGGATCGGCAAACAGCCGGTTGTCATCAATTTCTGGGGAACATGGTGCCCGCCATGCCGTGCTGAAATGCCGTCGTTGGTTAAAGCATACGAAGAATACAAAAATAAAGGTGTTGAGTTTGTCGGCATCGCTGTTGGTCGCGACACTACCCAGACAGTCAGCCAGTATGCATCACAGAACAACGTCAACTGGGAGATGCTGATGGCCGGTCAGGAGGTTATGG
>QQUK01000339.1 GCA_008501655.1 Calditrichota bacterium | reverse complement strand
CTGATAAATAATATAATAGACAACTGTCGTAACTTTTTATGACGGCTGAAGTTGTATGGAAAATGGGCGATTAGCTCAGATGGTTAGAGTACTTGCTTGACATGCAAGGGGTCACTGGTTCAATTCCAGTATCGCCCACCATTTTGAAAGAAAGGTCACCGTTTATTCGGTGGGTTACAGTATGTGACCCGCTTTTTGTGTATTTGACAAACTATGGAACAGATTCTACTGAAATTCCCCGACGGTTCTGAAAAAGAATACCAGGCCGGGACTACCGGACTCGATGTTGCCAAATCTATCTCACCCGGACTTGCCAAAAATGCTATTGCGGTTAAAGTCAACGGTGTCGTGCGTGACCTTTTAGCACCAATTCCAAAAAATGCACCAATTGAAATTCTGACATTTGATCAGCCGGAAGGACGCGAAGTCTTCTGGCATTCAAGTTCCCATATTATGGCACAGGCTGTCCTTGAATTGTTCCCCGAAACAAAACTTGCTATCGGTCCGCCGATTGATGAAGGATGGTATTACGATTTTGAAGTCGAAAAACCATTCTCTCCGGAAGATTTAGAAAAAATTGAAAAGAAAATGGCTGAGATTGTTTCGGAAAAAGCTGAATTCCGCTCTGAAGTTAAACCACGCAGAGAAGCTATTGACTATTACAAGCAGCAGGATGCTGAATACAAAGTTGAGATTTTAGAAGAAATTGAAGATGATACGGTAACTTTCTATCACCAGTCACGTTTCGAAGATCTCTGCCGTGGACCGCATATCCCGCATACCGGAATAGTCAAAGCGTTTAAACTGACTGCAACTTCCGGTGCATACTGGCGCGGTGATGAAAAAAATATTATGCTCCAGCGTATCTATGGTGTTTCCTATCCGAAAAAGCAGATGCTTGAGGATTACATCCACCGCATGGAAGAAGCGAAAAAACGTGACCATCGTGTCCTTGGCAAACAGCTTGAACTTTTCTCAATAACAGAAAATGTCGGCGCCGGCATGATTCTCTGGAGACCGAAAGGTGCCAGAATAAGAAACGAAATTGAAACATTCTGGCGTTCCGAACATCTGAAATTTGGTTATGACTTAGTGTATTCTCCACATATAGCAAACCGTGACCTCTGGGACCAGTCAGGACATACCGATTTTTATTCCGATGATATGTTTGGACCGATGGAAGTTGACGAAAAAAAATATCAGTTGAAACCGATGAACTGTCCTTTCCATATCGAAATGTATAAGACACGTAAATGGTCTTACCGCGACCTGCCCCTTCGCTGGGCAGAGCTTGGTACCGTTTACCGATACGAAAAACAAGGTGTTCTTCATGGACTGATGCGGGTACGCGGATTTACTCAGGATGACGCCCATCATTTTGTCGCTCAGGAAAAGATGGAAGAAGAGCTGGTATGGATTATTGATTTCTGTCTGCATATGCTTAAGTCATTTGGATTTGAAGATTATAATGTTTATCTCTCGACTATGCCGGAAAAAGCTATCGGTGATGAAGCTGACTGGCGCCGGGCTGAAGATGGCTTGCGCGCTGCCATGGAGAAAGCTGAGTTAGCATATGAAGTTGACGAAGGCGGAGGTGCCTTCTACGGTCCGAAGATTGATATTCAGATAAAGGATGCTATTGGTCGGGGATGGCAATGTTCAACAATTCAATTTGATTTTTCCTTGCCCGAACGGTTTGATTTAACGTATATTGATAATTCCGGTCAACAAAAACGACCATATATGATACACCGGGCACTGCTCGGTTCTATAGAAAGATTTTTTGGTGTGCTTATTGAGCATTATTCCGGTAATTTCCCGGTATGGCTCGCTCCGACTCAGGTCAAGGTTCTCCCGATTACCGACGCATTTATTGAGTACGCCGAAAAAACAGTCGAAAAACTCAAGGCACATGATATTCGTGCCGAAGTTGACGATCGTTCAGAAAAAATCGGTGCCAAGATCAGAGATGCTGAACTTGAAAAAGTACCGTATATGTATATAGTAGGTGCCAAAGAAGCTGAAGCCGGTTCCGTGTCCCTTCGGAAACATGGTGAGGGCGACCAAGGCGTAAAATCTCTCGATGATGCGATTTCTGAGATACTCAGGGAAATCTCATCAAAGGGAATAAATGAATAGCTTATAGGAGGATTCTATAGCCACCAAAGAACTGCGGATTAATAACCGGATTAAAGTATCACCTGTCAGACTCATCGGTCCCGATGGGGATCAATTCGGAATTATTCCAACAGCAGAAGCACTTGAACGTGCACGTGAGTACGGACTCGACTTAGTAGAAGTTTCCCCGAATAGTCGTCCACCGGTTTGCCGTATCTTAGATTACGGAAAATACAAGTACGAACTGGCCAAAAAAGACAAGTTAGCTAAAAAAAGACAGCATACCATGCAGATGAAAGAAATGCGGTATCGCCCTAAAATAGATGAACATGATTTCCAGTTTAAAACAAAACATGTTCGTGAATTTATCGAAGGCGGTAACAAAGTCAAAACATTTGTAATGTTTCGTGGACGTGAAATGGCGTACACTGAGTATGGTAGAAAAGTCTTAGACCGAGTGGCTAAAGAACTCGAAGATATTGCTGTTGTTGAAAGTGCTGCATCACAGGAAGGTCGTAAGATGATCATGGTCTTAGGTCCTAATGGCGATGTTCTCAAAAAGAGAAAACAGAAAGAACTTGAACAGCGGAAAGCTGAAAAAGTGAAACAAGAACAGTATGAAAGTAAGCAAGAAGAAGTAGAAAAAGAAGAACAACAAAATAATGCAGGTGAATAATCATGCCTAAGATGAAAACAAACCGTGCAGCCGCAAAAAGGTTCAAAAAAACCGGCACCGGCAAAATTAAACGGTTTAAAGCTTATAAGTCACATATTCTGACGAAAAAAACAAGAAAACGGAAACGTAATCTTCGTCAGTCAACCATAGCATCTGTGTCAGATATGAATCGTCTGTCAATCATGCTTCCGTACTAAGATCTGACTGAGAAGGAGAATTAGAATATGCCACGCGCAAAAAATAATGTAGCTGCACATAAAAGACACAAAAAAGTCTTGGATAGAGCCAAAGGTAATTATAACGGCCGCAGCAAACTGTACCGGACCGCTTTGGAAACTGTCAACAAAGGGTTGACCTACGCATACCGTGACCGCAGAAACAAAAAACGTGTCTTCCGTTCACTCTGGATTGCCCGTATCTCTGCCGGTGCCAAAATGTGCGGTACCAATTACTCGACTTTTATCAGCGGTTTGAAAAAAGCCGGTGTTAATCTTGATCGGAAAGTGCTTGCTGATATCGCCGCAAGAGATATGGCGACTTTCGAAAGCCTTGTGAAAAAAGCTGTCGGTAATTAGTACGGAATAGATGCTCTATGTCTATTCTTGATGATTTATCAAAGATTAAAGAAAATGCTCTCGAGCGAATCAGTAAAGCTGACTCGCTCGATTTGCTAAAAGACCTCCAGGTTGAGTTCCTCGGACGTAAAGGTAAAATTACGTCGATTTTAAAATCTCTCAAAGATCTCCCCGCAGATGAGAAAAAAGCTGTCGGTGCCGAAGCAAACAAAACAAGAGCATTACTCGATAATCTCTTAAACGAAAAAACAGAAGGCTTCTCTCAACAGAAAACGTCGTCATCGTTTGACCCGACTTTACCCGGTACTCCGACTCAGGGGGGAGTTGTTCATATTGTCAATCAGGTATTAACAGATATTTGTGATATCTTCCACGGAATGGGATTTGAGATTGCCAAAGGTCCCAACGTCGAAACCGATTATTATAATTTCGAAGCTCTTAATTTCCCGCCGGATCATCCAGCCCGTGATATGCAGGACACAATGTTTGTAGAACATGACCGGCTGTTAAGAACCCATACAACACCGGTTCAGTCACGGTTCCTGGAAACACATAAACCTCCCATAAAAATTATAACTCCCGGAATCTGTTTCAGGAACGAAGCTATATCAACCCGTTCCCATGTTGCCTTCCATCAGGTCGACGGCTTTTTAGTTGATGAAGGAGTGACTCTTGCTGATTTAAAAGGTGCCCTGGTTGCGTTCTGTAAAGCATTCTTCTCAGAAGATGTAAAATTAAAATTCCGCCCTTCATACTTCCCATTCACGGAACCTTCAGCAGAAGTTGATATTTCCTGTTTCCTCTGCAAAGGTAAAGGCTGTCAGATTTGTAAATATGCCGGCTGGTTGGAAATCCTCGGTTGTGGCATGATCGACCCGAATGTTTTGGAAAATGCCGGAATCGATTCAGAAAAATATACTGGTTATGCATTTGGCATGGGCGTCGAAAGACCTGCTCTGTTAAAATATAAAATTAATGACATCAGATTATTTTTTAACAATGATACAAGATTTTTAAGGCAGTTCAGATAATGAAGATATCATATAATTGGCTCAAAGAACTGGTAAACATAGATTGGTCCCCGGAAGAACTCGGCGATAAACTGACTCTCTGTGGAACCGCTTGTGAGTACATCGAACCTACCGATGAATTTATGGATAAAGTCGTTGTCGGCGAAATAAACGCTATCAATAAAATTGAAGGTGCTGACAAAATCCGTCTAGCTACCGTTGATTTAGGAGATCGCAAACTCGATGTCGTCTGCGGAGCACCAAATATCGAAGTTGGACAAAAAGTTCCTGTTGCGACTCTTGGTGCAAAACTCTCAGGTGGTATAGAAATCAA
>QQUK01000294.1 GCA_008501655.1 Calditrichota bacterium | reverse complement strand
CCAAAGAATTTGCCCTATCACGTATTAAATTAACAATTGGTACAGAGGACAAAAAAATCAGCATTGATAAAGATACCCTCATGCAGGTTTTAATTAATCTGATTAAAAACGGTTTTGAATCTACAGACAACGCTGTTGTACATCTTACTGTCAGAACAGATAAGAATAAAACAGACATCATTATTGAGGACAACGGTCCCGGTTTTACTGAAGAAAAACTTAAGAACTCATTTGAACCTTTTGCAACTACCAAAAAAGATGGTTCCGGTCTTGGGTTGGTTATTTCACACCGGATTGTCAATGACCATAATGGTATACTGGAACTTTCAAACAGTGAACAAGGAGGCGGTAGAGTAACAATAACTCTTCCGAACTAATACATGGCACGAATTTTAGTCATAGATGATGAAGAACAGATTCGCAGTTCCCTTAAATCAGCTCTCGAACGACGCTCCCATCAGGTTGTCACTGCTGAGTCGATCTCTGAAGGGAAACGGTTTCTGTCAGCATCGTTTGACATAATCTTTTTAGATATAAAACTCCCTGACGGTAATGGTATAAATTTCCTGCAGGAGATTATGAGAGAGAATCCGGAACAGATGGTTGTCATGATTTCCGGAAATGCCGATATCTCCACAGCTATCGAAGCAATTAAAATTGGTGCTTATGATTTTATTGAAAAGCCGCTATCCCTCGACCGGATTCTTATCACAGTTGACAATGCTTCCAAAAAGGAAAAACTGACTCAGGAAAATGTCCGTCTTACAGCCATCATCTATGGTGACTTCATCGGAGAATCTCAGGCTGTTAAAAAACTGAAAGAGGATATTAAAAAATCAGCATCGCGCACAACCCGCTTTCTCATCTCCGGTGAAAACGGAACCGGTAAAGAACTCGCTGCGAATATGATTCATAAATACAGCTCATTCTCCTCCGGTCCCTTTGTTGCGGTCAACTGTGCGGCACTTCCCTCAGAGCTTGTTGAGTCAGAACTATTTGGTCATACTGCCGGAGCATTTACCGGAGCCTCAAAAGCCCGCAAAGGTAAGTTCCTCGAAGCTGACTCCGGCTCCATCTTTTTAGATGAGATATCAGAAATGCCTCTTGAAGCTCAGGCTAAAATTCTCCGGGTAGTTGAATCAAAAAGCGTTTCGCAGGTCGGCTCAGATAAATCAACATCAGTCGAATTAAATATTATCACAGCATCAAATAAAGATTTTAAACAGTTAGTCGCTGAAGGTAAGTTCCGGGAGGATTTATTGTACCGGCTTAATGTAGTCAACTTTGTCATTCCACCTCTACGGGAACGTAAAGATGACATACCTCTGCTTGTGGATCATTTTTTCAGAATTTTCGCTTCTGAAACCAAAACAAAACCAAAAGAGATAACTGCAGATGCAATTCTGTTTTTGGAGGCATTTGATTTTCCCGGTAATATTCGGGAATTGAAAAACCTGATTGAACGCATTAATATTTATTGTGATGAAAAAGTGATTACCAGGGCGATATTTGAAGAGTATCTTCCTTTTGTTCCCAAAAAAGAAAATCTGAAGCTGAAAGATGCTGTAAATCAATTTGAAAAAAAACAGATTGAATCATCACTTTCCCGTAACAAAGGGAATATAACCAAAGCAGCAAATGAACTTGGTGTCGAACGTTCTCTCCTCTATAAAAAAATGAAAAAATTAGGAATCGACAATAATGAATGATTATAAACAGATTCATACCAACGCCATTGTATGTGACCTCCATTGTGACACTGTACACAAAATAAAGCGAGGACACAAACTTGGAGAAAGAAATAACAAATATCATATAGACATTCCCAGACTCAATGAAGGCGGCGTTAATTTTCAGGCGTTTGCACTTTTTGTCGATTCGCAGCCGGAAGGTAAACGGTTTCTGTATGTTAAAAAACTTATTGAAATCATTAAAAAGGAAATCAGTGCTAATAAAAACGATATAGAAATATGCACCTCGGCATCCGAAGCTAAACAGATTATTTCAGCTAAAAAAATCGCTGCTATGCTTGCCATAGAAAACGGTATGGCGATTGAAAACTCACTTGAGAATCTTGAATCATTTTTTAATGACGGTATCCGGTATATGACCCTGACTCATTCCTCCTCCCACAATTTCTGTTCCTCATCATCGGACGATGGCGGAAAATCTTACGGTCTTACTGAATTCGGCAAAGATGTTATCAGAAAGATGAACGACCTCGGGATGATGGTCGATGTATCCCATATATCTGTGCGGGCATTCAATGATGTTCTTGCCACAACAACAAAACCGATACTTGCCTCGCACTCAAACGCACACGCTCTCTGTTCACATGACCGGAATTTAACTGATGACCAGCTTAAAGCGCTCGCTGACAACGGTGGCATTGTCGGAATGAATTTTGCCCAGTTTTTTCTGCATGAAGGATACAAACAAGCAACCGATAAATTTCTCTCAGAAAATATGGAAGAGTTCCTTGCCTCAATGTCCCTTTCGATGGAGTTTATTTCCGAAGAGGAATATCAGGATAAACTAAAAAGATTCCATCCCCTGACTGAAGCTTTTTTCAAAGCTATAGCACCTTATGAAGTCTCTGTAAAAACAGTCGCTGACCATATTGATTATATTAAAAATCTGATAGGTCCGGATCATATTGCAATCGGCTCTGATTTTGATGGAATCATCGGCGCACCGGTCGGACTTGAAGATATTTCCAGACTCCCCAACCTTACCAAAGAGTTATCTGAACGGGATTACACTGAAGTTGAGATTAAAAAGATTCTTGGAGAGAATTTTTTCAGAGTCTTTGAACAAATCTGCCCTTAAATTGACTCAAATCAATGCTCACTTGCAAAAATCAGCTATATTTTGTAAAAACAGCTTTGATATGAACAATTTTTGGTTATACATGTTGACTATAATTAAAGGATTTAGAATAAGTTTCGTATTAGTTTGTAAAGTGAAATAAAACAGGAATATAACATGTCATTATTTGAGAAACCTAAACTCCCGGGACTTTCCAAAGTAAAAAATATAATTGCCATTGCCTCCGGTAAAGGCGGTGTCGGAAAATCAACAGTCTCTGTAAATCTGGCTGTTGCTCTGGCACAACAAGGACACAAAGTCGGTCTGATGGATGCTGATATCTACGGACCATCCCAACCGGCGATGCTTGGCTCCGAAGGTGCCCAACCTGATGTCTCCGGAAACGCCATCAAACCGATACATAAACACGGTGTTGATTTTGTTTCTATGGGTCTGTTAGTCGGTGAAGACACTCCCGTTATCTGGCGGGCTCCTATGGCGATGAAAATGATCCAGCAGTTTATCAATTCCGTTACCTGGGGAGAACTTGATTATCTTTTTATAGATCTACCTCCGGGAACCGGTGATGTCCAGCTTACTCTTGCCCAACAGGCACAGCTTACCGGTGCTGTTATAGTAACAACACCGCAGCATGTCGCCCTTGGTGTCGCCAAAAAAGGTCTTCGTATGTTCGAACAGGTCAAAGTTCCGATTGTAGGCATTATTGAAAATATGTCCGGATTCACCTGTAAACACTGCGGTGAGACAACAGCTGTCTTTTCAGAAGGTGGTGGTAAAAAGATGGCGGAAACAGTCGGCGTCAATTATCTCGGAGCTCTCCCATTGGATCCTGAAATTATGATGTCCGGTGATGACGGCACTCCGGTTCTCACTAAATCAACCGATTCCCCCGCCGCTCAAGCACTCACCGAGCTTGCAACAAAAGTTAAAGATTCAATTGATGAAAATCTTTCCAAGATTTTGGCAACTGAACCTAAATCACTTGAATATCTTCCCGATTCTCTGAAAATTACCTGGCCGAATGATCACAAAGCTGAGTACACACCATATAATCTGCGTACTCATTGCGGATGTGCTGCCTGTGTAGATGAAGATACCGGTGAAAAACTGCTTGATATAAAATCGATTCCATTAGATATTAAGATACAGCAGGTACACAAAGTCGGCAGATATGGACTTTCAATCGCATTTTCAGACGGTCATAACACCGGAATTTACATCTACGATAAGCTTAAAGAACTCTGTGAATGTTCCGAATGTTCCACCGACAAAAAAGAAGATTCGTTTTCAATATAAAGGATGTAATAATGTCAGAACAACAAGTAAACATAACCGGTGAACCGACACTAGACCCGCAAGTTTGTAAGTTTATTGTCGAACATCCGATTTTTCCGGAAAAAACGTATAATTGCCGTTCCAAAGATATGGCAAAAGGCTCCCCTTTACTTGAAGCCCTTTTTGCTATTGACGGTGTTACACAGGTTTTGGTTTCGGATAACTCACTTACTATAGCAAAAAACAACAGTGAACCCTGGCCATTGATGGGTAAACAGATCGGTACCGCTATCAGAAATACAATTAAATCCGAATCTGTCTTAATCGACCCTGATGTCGAGACAAAACTACCTTCAGAAGATGATATCCGTTCAAAAGTTCAGGAACTGTTTGAACATGAGATCAATCCGCAGATCGCCTCACATGGCGGTTTTGTAGAACTTGCTGATGTCGAAGGCTCAACCGTTTACGTCAGATTAGGCGGTGGATGTCAGGGCTGCTCCTCAGCAAATGTTACCCTGAAACAGGGTATTGCCAAAGCTATCCGACAGATGATCCCGGAAGTCACCGAAGTTCTCGATGCCACCGATCATGCTGCCGGTGCTAATCCGTACATGTAGAAAGCTTTCCAAGTCAATATCGCAAAAAACCCGCTTT
>QQUK01000372.1 GCA_008501655.1 Calditrichota bacterium | reverse complement strand
TCTTCGCCGAGAGAAACCATTTCGGAAGGATGGCGGATGCGTCCCCATGACATATCGGTGATATGCAGGAGTCCGTCAACACCACCGAGGTCGATGAAGACACCAAAGTCGGTAATGTTTTTGACAATACCTTTGCGAATCTGTTCAACGGCGATATCTTCTAAGAGTTCTTCGCGCATTGATTCACGTTCGGCTTCAAGTACCATTCTTCTGGAAACAACGATGTTTCTTCTGGCTTTGTTGATTTTGATAATTTTCAGCTCCATCTCTCTTTCGATGAGAGCATCAAAATCAGGAACCTGGCGCAGAGCTACCTGAGAACCCGGGAGGAATGCATCGACACCCATGACATCAACAACCAGCCCGCCTTTAATACGACGCTGGACAGTACCGGTGACTTTTTCACCTGAGTCATGGATTTCACGAATCTGATCCCAGACACGCATGAAGTCCGCTTTTTGTTTTGATAGAATAAGCTGTCCATTGGCATCTTCGATCTCTTCTAAAAAGACATCGATGTTGTCACCAACTTTGACTGCTTCAACTCCGGCAAATTCTTCGATCGGGATAATCCCTTCGGATTTAAATCCGACATCGACGATGACATCATCCTTGTTAACTCCAAGGATTCTGCCGGAGACAATCTCACCCTCTTTGATATCCTGAATGGTGGCATCATACATTGCAACCATGCTGTTGTATTCTTCTTCATCGTATACAACACCGGAGACATCGGTAATTCGAACTTTGTCGACTAACGGTGCTTCGGTTCGCGGCATGGACGCACGCTGTTTTGCCTTTTCAGCCATACGTTTGGTTCGTGAAGTCTCTATCTTAACTTCTTCGACCTTCGATGCTACTGCATCTTTTACTTCGATGACTGTTTCAGTTGTGGAGAGTTTGGTTTTGGTTTTTTTGGTTTTTTTACCTGCTGACGCTTTACGTTTTGACGTTTTCGCAGCAGTTTTTGCTGTGGTTTTTTTGGCTTCTGCCATAGTTCTAAAAAGAACCTCCTATATCTGAGTCTGCCAGTTTGGATTTTTCCTTTTGCAAGGAAACCGACAAACCCGCCCGCTTTGCGGACTTCTTTGAAATAGTGTACTATTTCAAAGCGACACCTTATATACAAAAAAATCTGATAAATCCAAGCCCTTTTTTGATAAAAATGTCTATCGAAATTGTCGGAAACAGCTGATTTTTATTAACCTGCGAACTGGTTTTCTTTGAGCTTTGCAATTTCACCCATAACATGCTGACTGATAACTACATAACCGTTTTTGTCTGACGTTTGTGCTTCAACCCATGAAGCTGGTATCTTTTCACCAAAAGTAATCGTCAACTTATCTTTGCCGAAAAAGACATCTTTGAGTTTGTTAAAGCCATGGATATAAACTGGTACTATATCACAGTTAGCTTTTTTTGCTATTAATCCGATCCCTGCTTTCCCGGGTAGAAAATCGTCGGTTTTGGAGCGGGTTCCCTCCGGAAATATAATCATACCGTGTCCTTCCTTGACCCGATCGATGCAGGACTGGATAGCCCGCCTGTCCATCGCTCCTCTTTTTACCGGCATTGTGTGCATTTTTCCGAAAAACCATTTTTTTATCGGGGAATTGAGAAGTTCCTCTTTTCCTAAAAAATACACAATCCTCGGCGTCCATGTGCCCAGAACCGGAGGGTCATAATAAGAGATATGATTTGATGCTAAGAGAAATCCGCCTTCTTTCGGGACGAATTCTTTATTATAAACTTTTATACGAAAAAATATCTTAGTAACAATACGGACGATTAACCATCCAAATGCATAAACAAAATTCATAGTTATTTCAAAATTGAGCGCATCAGCGATACGATATGATCAACCTGACCTTCGATAGTCATATTACTTGTATCAACAATAATGGCATCATGTGATTTCATCAGCGGTGAATGTTCCCGGTTTGAATCAAACTCATCCCGTCTGGTAATATCAGCTTCGATCTCTTCAACTGTCGTTGAGACTCCGGATTTAATCAATTCTAAAAAACGTCTCTGGGCTCGGTCTTTAACCGATGCTGTCAGATAGATTTTTATATCAGCGTGGGGAAAAACAACCGTTGTCGTGTCTCTACCCTCAGCGACTATTGACCCTTGTTTCCCAATCTCCTTTTGCCTTTTCACCATAGCTTCACGGACACCTTTGTGTGCGGCGACTTCGGAGGCATTTTTGGTTACATCACGGGAACGGATATCAGCGGTGACATCTTCACCATTTATAAAGATATGATTTTTTTCGTTAACCTGTTTAAATTCGATTGGGATGTTTTTAGCAACCGTTGATAATTTATCTCCATCGGCCGGAGATATACTGTTTTTCAAAGCAAAATATGTCAGAGCACGATACATCGCTCCGGTATCGAGATACGTATATCCTAATCGTTCGGCGAGCATTTTCGAAGTAGTTGATTTACCTGAACCAGCCGGGCCGTCAATTGCTATTATCTTACCCTTGAGAGAACTGAGATTTATTTTCTGTGTACTCATATAGCGGATAATAAAATAAATCTACTGGAGAATGGCAATCGAATATTAAAGATTATTGACCGCTTGAATCCAGTTCAATGGCAGCCCCTTTTGGTGAGATATTAAACCATTTCATATGCAGGTCATTATACCGGTTATCCGATTTTATCTTAGTCAATGCGGTATTAATATCAGAAAGGAGTGCTGTATCTGATTGCCTGACAGCTATTCCGTAATACTCAGATGAAAGAATTTCACCGACCATTTTTGCTGATGCATGTTGTTTGATATATGTCTGAGTTGTCGGTAAATCGTTTAATACGGCATCAAGATTTCCGTTTTCCATATCAATAAAGGCTGCACCGATATTATCAAAAGAAAACACTTGAAGTCCTTCCATCTTTTTTGCCATAATCTCACCGGTTGTGCCAAGCTGAACACCAACCCGTTTCCCTTTGACATCATCAATTGAATGGATATCCTGATTATCAATATTAACAGCGAGAATCTGACCGGCAAAATAATACGGGTCGGAAAAACTAACAGCCACCGATCTTTCAGGCGTGATTGTCATCGCTGAAATGACAACATCATATTTTTTATTTTTCAATCCGGGAATGATACCATCAAAAGGAGTGACTATAATTTCCGGTTTCCATTTGTTTTCTTTGCAGATTTCTTTGATAAGATCAATATCAAATCCTGCCGGTTCGCCTGTTTCGGTATCAACCGTTTCAAACGGCGGATATGTTGCATCGGTACCAATTCGGAGAACCTCACGTTTTGTTTCTACATTCTCTTCTTTTGTGCATCCTAAAAAGAGTAACACAACTGCTAAACAGACAAATATATTTTTCATTGGAACCTCATTGTTGTATATAATTTATTGATTTCTATAAACAACATAGGAGATAAGTTGACTAATATCAATAAAAAAAAGCTCTGAAATAGAGCTTAATATCGATTTTTTCTCTTTTTTTTGTTAGAAATAGTCTAATGAGAACGACTCAAGCCGGTCATCGAGCTCAACTTCGACTTTAGTAGCAGAACTATCGTACATTTCATTAATGAAAATTCCATCCTCAAGTTCAGTTAAGCCGATATGAGTCATCAAAGCTTCAAAGTCGGATCCGAAAATTTTAAGCCCGATCTCTTTGGGAACACGCAGACGGAGTCGTGATTCATCCCCTACGATATTTATCTTAACATCCGGATACAGCGTCCCAAGCTTGAGATAGATTGCGGAGTTTTGTGTTTTCAAATTTAATTTTTCAAGCATCGTTGTCGAAAGATTGAGATGGAGATCATTATCATAGCCGTTACATTCCAATCTCAGCGGCAGCTTATCTGAAAACTCAATATACCAGTCCTGCAATTGGTCGGAATGAATTTTAACGGCTCCTCCGAAAAACTCATTTTCTTTAGCATCCATTCTGATTGCTGCTACTCCGTTTGAAAAATCATCATATTCAATATCAGGTTTGCGGGTTAGTTCATCAAACTCACAGAAGATAATATCTTCACCGGAATCACGGATGGTCAGATTTGCTGTTTCCAGATTCAAGGTTGCCTGAACATTTTCAATAGAGTCGTTAAAGCGCTGGTAATATGTCGATTTTGTAAACGGGTCATCGTTGAATGCCGAATTACTGTATGTAAATGCAATAAGAAAACCGCCGAAAAATAAACAGACTGTCGTCAGATAAGAGATAAACTGAAGTTTACTTTTGTTGAATATCTTTTCTATACCGACAGCTATCAGTACGACCGGAAAAAATACAAACAGGTCATCCCAAAAACTGTCATTTAAGATATTAAGATTTCTCAGCAATATGAGAAGACCGATTTGAATAAGAATCATGCCCCATCTAAATTGAGCAGGAGTCATGCAGGTGAACCTCCGTTGTCAGCTTTGGTGCCATTGGAATGTACTTCGGTTGTCTTTTCAACACTCGATTCCTCTTTTTTATTTTGTCTCCGGAAGATAAGATACAAACCGCCGACTACAAGAACAAGCGGGAAAAACTCTTCCCAGCCAAACCAGTAAAAATTATCTTTGATAAGCAAAAAGAGTCCGAACCCGATTAAAATCAATCCAGGCAGATAATGATTCCAGGATGAATAGTTTTTGGGAGTTTCTTCAACCGGAATTGTATTTCCCGACTCATCAGAAGTAAACTCAAGCTCTTTTTTCGGCATAATTATCATTGCTACGATATAGGTAATAACCGCAAAAATATTTATTCCAAACAATAATAAGACTGCTAAAATCCGTACAAA
>QQUK01000084.1 GCA_008501655.1 Calditrichota bacterium | reverse complement strand
CAGGCCATTGGTTTGATTTAGCATTGTTGAAATTGAAACCGGTATATCCCGGTAAAAAAGGTTCATCGTAATAGGTACCACCGGCGTGCGTTAGCCACCAGCTTTCGATTGTTGAATCTGATGTTATTGCAAATGTAAACATCGGTTCAATTGTTTCACAAGGTGAGTCACCGTTCGCGATGCGAACTTTACAGAAGGCTGCATTTGTATCCGGTACAACCCAGGGAAGGCGACCAAGTTTTGCATCCGCTTTATTATGGATGACATCCCATGTCGCACCGCTGTCTAAGGATATTTCTAAGGTTAACTCCTCGGCTATGGTCATCGTATCCCAGGTAAACTCGAAACAGGTTCCGAATTCGAGGGTATCGTTTGCTACAGGAGTTAACAGTGTTAGGTCAGACGTTTCACCTGCGCTAACGACACCGTTCCAGATCGAGAACCCGGTTGAATATATTCCACCGGCTCTTCTAAAATCACCGCATACAGCCAGTTGATCATCGTAGGCTGCCATTGCAAAGCAGCCAAAAGTTACTCCGGAACCGAGTGAATCCCAGGCGAGTCCATCCCAAACACCAATATTGCCGACGCGAACCGGATCATCCTCGGTATTGACATACTGTAACGGATCTCCGGAGATATAGAGATGACAGCCAACGGTAAGCAAGTCAGATATATCCGGGACTGATATACCACCGGCATAAGCGACCCATGCAGAGTCTTCTCTCATGTATACAAATTCCGGTCTGTCTAAAAATCCGGTTATGATTATATGACCCTGGGGAGAGCGTTCAATAACATAAGGATTTCCATCTCCTGTTTTGATATTGCCAAGCCCATACCAATTAGTTCCATTCCACATGGCGACGTTAGCCGCAGAAACTCCATCAACGGTAGCAAACCTCCCACAGATATACACCTCGTTTGTAGTTGAATCTATATATATATCATTTACAGATGGAACGCCGGTAGATACCGTCATTGGACCACCAACTTCTACCCATTGAGATCCATTCCACATTATAATTCCATGTTCACCGGAGAGTCCTATTGTGTCCAATCTGGCACCAATGACATAGAGATTCCCCGAAGTATCCAACGCCATACCATTGATATCAGCCCAGTCGAGATTGGGTGTAATGGTTGACCATGTCGTTCCATCCCACATATAAATATACATTGAATCTATTGAATTCATGGATGCATACACGGTATCACCGGTTACAGCAATATGTTGACTGGCATTTGCAAGTCCATCGCCGAGTGCATGCCACTTGTGCCCATCCCATTTGGCAACATGGTTTACCAATTTTCCTCCGGCGAAATCAAATCCTCCGACGACATAAAAGTTTCCGGAGTCATCGGGTACGACATCGTGAGCTACTTCAAATCCATTATCGTAATTTTCAAGTCCATCACCTAAAGGTTCGTACATGTATTGACTTTCTGAGTTGCTGTAGTAAAATTGAAACACACCAAAAAACAGAGAACTATCATTGATACTGTCATTGACAAATTCAAACTCGCCGCCAACAGCCATATAATATGCATCTATATTTTCCAGAGCAAAAACCGGTTCATCAGTTTGCATTTCAGAACTGAACCATTCATCCGTAGAGATGCTCCACCTGGGAAGGTTACCAATATATCTTGTTCCGGTGGAATCAAAATCACCTGCAATAATCATTGAACCCAATGAATTCCCATGTTGTTCGATTGCATAAACGGGGCCGTTGACACCATTCTCAAGTGTATGCCAGGTATCCATTTCCGCTTCAAACATAGCACAATTGTCAGCAGCAATTCCTCCGGCATACGTGAATTCACCACCTATATACAATTCATCTTCGTACGCATTACTGCCAGCACGATTGAGTGCATATACCGGACCGTTTGTCCCGCCACCCGGAAGATTTTCTCTTACTTGAGAAAATACCCCCATCCGGAAGAGATTGCCCAAGGTATCACCCGAATTTTCCCGAAAGCTACCACCTACATATATATAATCATTCCCATCCTCTTCTAAATGACTCAGAGCAAACACACCATCATCCTGATCAAAAGGAAAAAACAGGGGATCAAAATCAAGGGGAGCTGTAAATCCGTTTGTTTCATCCCACATGGCGAACATAAACATCGGAATTGTATCAACGGTACCCAATTGAAAAAACTGGCCGCCTATATAAAGACGGTCATCAAATGTAAGGAGTGCGTGGACCGGTCCATCACAGAAATCAGAGGTATCCCCGGAGAGAGTACTCCAGGTTCCGTCTTGTTTATAGACTGCAATGTTTTCAAATGTCATTCCGTCACTTGTAAAACTGAAATTTCCACCTAAAACAAGATCACCATTAGGGAGAACTTCGGCAGCAAAGACTTCTTCGCCGTAATCGATTTCATTGTTTTCCGGGATTTCCCAACTATCTGTGAAGCTATTGTATAACATAAATCCATTGGAAATTGCACCGGTTGTTCTGAGACCAGCAACATCACCGGCAACGACAATTTTGTTGCCCCATTCTTTTAACGCTTTAACCGTTCCCGACACACCGGTCGGACCGAAATTTGTAGCCCATTGAGAATTATCCGGATCTGCAAATCCGGTTGAAACAATAAAACAGATTATACTTACTATTACAGTTAATTTTCTAAATAACATGTTCTAATCCTTTTAGCCGGACGTTCATTAGAAAGAGGAACTCCAGCAAATATGGTTATATATTGTTTGCGGTTTAAAAAATATATGAATTCAGACTGCTATCTCTTATCAGTAATTCATCAAACAAATTTGAATGTACTTAAACTAAATTAATCAAACATCGAGACACTGTCAAGGTTGATATTGGAGTATTTTGGCCTATGCTAATATAAAATTCTAATAGAATTGCAATGGAAAAATTAGTATATTATATTTTAACAATAGATATAAACTATAAATGGAAATTATGTACAAAATCATTACCTGCGCTGAGAACCCTGAACTAGTTCTGGAAGCAAACAAAAGGGTATATGCCGAGTGGCCTGAGTTTATGCTGCATGACGAAACATCAATGAGATTTTCAGAGCTGTTTCAAAATCTCCCGCAGTTTCAATTTGTCCTTGTTGATTCCAAAACAGATGCAGTCGTTTCATTTGCAAACTCAGTCCCTCTTGCTTACGATACCGAGATACAAAAGCTCCCAGACAAAGGTTGGGATTGGGCACTTATCAAGGGGCTCGATGAAGCTATCGCCGGTGTAACACCAACGATTCTCTGTGCGATACAGATTGTAGTTTTTGGAGAAAATCGGGGTAAAGGTATAAGTCAGGAAACACTTACGGCAATGAAAAATAACGGAAAAAAATTCGGTCTCAATTCTGCAGTAGCTCCGGTACGTCCAAACCGGAAACATGAATTTCCAAATGAATCAATTGATGATTACATCAAACGATTCCGTGAAGACGGACTTCCTTTTGATCCCTGGTTACGGGTGCATGCAAGAGTTGGTGCTTCAATAGTCAAGCCTTGTCCGCTATCAATGACAATAAAGGGTACTGTCACAGAATGGGAAAGTTGGACTACAATGAAATTTAAAAAATCCGGATTCCATATTGTTCCCGGAGCACTCTCTCCCGTACGCATATCACTTGAAGATGATCATGGTGTGTATATAGAACCTAACGTATGGATGTATCATCCGAAGGAGTAACACATGGAATCAAACAAGATTGAAACTGTCAAAAAATTTTTAATAGCCACATATACCGGCGATACTTCATTAGTAGACTCTCATGCATCTGAGAATATCAAAATTAGTTATCCTATTTTTACAAAAATATTCAACTCTCCTTTACTGGAAGGAAAAGAGAAACTAAAAAATTTTATCACTCATTTTGCTACTAAATTTACTGATGGTAAAATTACAATACATGAAACTGTTTCTCAGGATGATAACATTATCTTCATCTGGAGCTTTGATGCTGTAAACACAGAATCAGGTAACAATGAGTACTGGGGTGGGATCACTCTTTATAAACTTGATTCTAATGGAAAAATATCTCTTGAGCTTGGAGAAGAAAGTACTCCCGGACCAGTTGCAAGATTACAGTCATAAAAAAGGACAGATTTAAAAACCTGTCCTCTCTTTCTACATCTAACGAAGTTCAAACTCTGTCAGACTTTATTTATACATCGCTTACTTAAGGTCAAAGCGGTCGAGGTTCATCACTTTGTCCCAGGCAGCAACAAAATCAGTGACAAACTTTTCTTTTGAATCATCGCTTGCATAAACTTCGGCTAATGCCCGAAGCTGTGAATTAGCTCCAAATACAAGATCAAATCGGGTCCCGGTCCATCTGACTGTACCTGATTTCAGGTCATGTCCTTCAAATATATTTTCCGAACCGGATGACTTCTTCCATTCGGTATTCAAATCCAACAGATTAACAAAGAAATCATTTGTCAATGTTTCCAGTTTGTCGGTAAACTGACCATGAGTGGATTTATCAGCGTTGGTGTTCAAAACACGCATCCCGCCGACAAGAACCGTCATCTCAGGAGCGGTAAGAGTCAACAGATTTGCTTTGTCCAGTAAAAATTCTTCTGCCGGATTTGAAAAATCACGGGCAAGGTAATTACGGAATCCATCTGCTTTCGGTTCCAAAACGGCAAATGATTTAGCATCTGTCTTTTCCTGCGATGCATCCATCCGTCCCGGTGTAAACGGAACGGTGACTGTAACACCGGCACCTTTGGCTGCTTTTTCAACAGCCGCGCACCCACCGAAAACGATGACCTCGGCAAGGTAGCCTTTTT
>QQUK01000072.1 GCA_008501655.1 Calditrichota bacterium | reverse complement strand
GTGTGAACGGTTACGATATCTTCAGGATGCAGTTTTTGGGTACCCTGTATTTCAATATAGTTTTTATAAAAATAAGCAATACCCTGACCTTTTCTGGCAATTTTTGGAGTTGGAAGATTACTATCTGATGAATCTGTTTCGTATTCTGAACTTTCTGATTTTGATTGAACTTGTGGATTTGGATTTACAATAGGAGAAGGAGGTAGAGGTTCAGAAGATTCTGGTTCGGATTCTGATTTTAACTTTTTAGGATCTATAGGCGTATTTCCAAAAGGCTGTTCTTCAATATTACTTAATTTTTCGATTAAATCAGATTTCTCTTTTTGATTTATATATGTATCTCTCTTGTATAGAGATTGTTCAATTTCAGCGATATCCTGATCTGAGAGTTTTTTGACTTTATCAGCTTCAACCTCTGTTTCTTCAGGTTGTTTATTGTTTGGGTTGATGTCAGAGTTGGACTGTGCTAATGAGTCTTTTTGGGAGGGCTGTGGCTTTACATCTTCTGCTTTTGATTCCATAAGGGAAGCAGGCGTTTCAATTCCGAGATCATCATCTTCAAATTCAATAGTATTTTTTTCGGGATATTCATTTGAATAAGGATTGGAATTTGATATTTCCAAATCATCTTTATCATTTTCGTTAGTATTTACAGAACTCAAATCTGCTCCGCAATAATAACAAGAGCTCGAATTTAAGTTTGTAAGCTCTGCTTGGCATTTAGGACATATTTGCAAAGGTGTTAACTCCTTTGATTCAACATTTATTATTTTTATTTATTATCGACAAATTATTATATTTTTTTAGACAAAATCGATGATTAATTCGTCTTGAGATATGATGTAAAATCTTTTTTAATAAGGACTTGACAATAGTAAGGTAATAACATTATTATTTCTTTTTGTATTTTATTAACTGGTAAAAAATATTAGGTCCTTAAGGAGGATGCAATAGATGTTTAGATTTTCTAAGTTGTTGGTTTTTACAGCTTTAGTGGTGACAGCCGGACTTTTTGTCGGCGGCTGTGAACAGCCTGATGATGTCGTTACTCCAAATACCAAAGCTCAATTGACCTTAGTACCTGAAAGACTTCCTACTAATCCGCCAAATACCGTATATCAGCTTTGGGTAGCTAATAGCAGTGATACTATTTCATTAGGACGTTTTAAATTTGATTTTGAAACCAAAAAATTCCTGGAAACTACCGGTACCGACCGCGTTGAAAATGGAAGATTCTATCTGGATGAAAATGTCAATAATTACAGTCATATTCTCGTTTCAGTTGAAGAGGCTAGTGATTTAGATAACTCTCCTTCTGCAATAATGCTTATTGATGCAATATCTAATACTACCGTTAGAATGGTTTTTCCGCTTTCAAAAGACCTGACCGCTGCCACCGTACGATATAACATGAAATCTACCTCCGATGGTGATTCTGACGAAACATCAAATGATGGCAGATCGATTTGGTTTGCTATATTTGATGACCGGACAAGATTTGTTCAGGATACTTTTGGTATAGATAGTTTTGTTGTCGAAGATGATGTCATGGATACAGTTATAGTTCCTACTCCGGTAATCAATATTATTGGAATAGATACATCTACAATTGTGATTCAGGATACAGCGATTGAAATAGGTTTAGATACGGTTATGCAGTCTATCGTTAGATATTCACCAATCCTTCGATATGATACTGTTAACTATGTAAACACTTCGATGAATGTATATTATCAGGTAGGCCCTGTTGATACGATTAGTTATGATTTCTTTTCTCAGGATGATTATGCCCTTCCCGATTATACGTCATATGGGTGGAAGTACAAGGGTTGGGTTGTCTCAGATGTGATTGATTCTACAGCTGTCGGTACAATAACATTACCGGCATGGGAGTTTTATACAACTTATTTGAATGAATCGGCTGGTGGTTTACTGACAACCGGAATTTTTAGAAATATTGAAGAACCGGATTCAACAAATCCATATGTTAATGTGACGTACAAAAATCCACCAAGAGTCCCACAATTTCCGGGTGAAGATTTTCTTGAGAACCTTCCTGGTGGTTTATCATCTATACCTAATCTTGGAAACCAAAATGGGCATGTTTTTGTTAGTCTCGAGCCTAATTTCTATGATGATTCCACAAACTTTCCTTTGATAGTATTTTCAGGTGATCTTCCTGGAACATCAAACCTCGCTAATTTGATTCAACATGCATTTACTCTGGATGGTTTGATGTCCACCAATAATGATTTTGTAGGATTTCCTGCTATAACAGTTCAAATCTCTGAATTTTAAGCCTAAACCAAATATGTTAAAAAGCTGGTAAGTAATAACTTACCGGCTTTTTTCATGTATCAAAATAATCCATTAATTTTTGCTTGCCATATCTGATTTATTCGATATATTCCTGCCTAATTTAAAAATGAAAAAATAATGTAACTTGTTAAATCTTATACTCTTGACAGGAGAAAATTCGCATGGGAATTGAGACTGGATTATTATCAGTCATTATCGGTGTTGCCGGAATTATATTTGCGATGGTTCTTTTTATGTGGATTAAAAGCAAATCCACCGGAACCGATGCAATGAAGGAAATATCCGATGTAATTCATGATGGAGCTATGGTATTTTTAAAGCGTGAATATACCATACTCGTAGGGTTCGTAATAGTTGTTGGTATTTTATTATTTTGGAAAACTACTCCGGAAACAGCTTATTCATTTTTCGGCGGTGCATTCTGTTCTATGCTTGCCGGATTTTTTGGAATGAAAGCAGCGACCGCTGCAAATGTTCGTACTACTGCAGCAGCAAAAGAAAGTGGTGAAGCATCAGCACTTTCCATAGCTTTCTCAGGTGGTGCTGTAATGGGTATGTCTGTAGCCTCTCTCGGTTTGGTTGGAGTAGGTGCTGCATTTTATTTCTTCCATTCACCAGCTACTTCATCTAACATCTCCGGATTTGCAATGGGTGCATCTTCTATCGCATTGTTTGCCCGTGTCGGTGGTGGTATTTTTACTAAAGCTGCTGATGTCGGTGCTGACCTTGTAGGAAAGGTAGAGGCTGGAATCCCTGAAGACGATCCAAGAAACCCAGCTGTTATCGCTGATAATGTTGGTGATAATGTTGGTGATACCGCAGGTATGGGAGCTGACCTTTTTGAATCTTATGTCGGTTCGGTAATTGCGACAATCGCAATAGCAGCTACTGCTACATCAATTGGTGGTATTCAGTTAGTTGATTCAATGCGTGCCAGCCTGATGGAACTCCCTTTATTGATCGTTGCTTTTGGTGCTGTTGCCTCGATTTTAGGCATTTTATCTGTCAGAGTATTTTCATCAATGAATCCAGCCTCCGTTTTAAGACTTGTAACTTATGTAGGTTCTCTTGTAATGCTTGGTGCAGCATGGTTTATTATCGATAAACTTGGTATTGATACAAACGTATTCTGGGCTATATTTGGCGGTAATGTTGCCGGTATTATTTTAGGTCTCTTGACAGAATATTATACGGCCGCAAAACCGATTCGAAATATTGCCGAAGCATCGGAAACCGGTTCTGCTACAAATATTATATCCGGCTTAGCTGTTGGTATGGAATCTGTATTGTTGCCTATTATTGTAATCTGTGGCGCTATTTACACCGGTTATAGTTTTGCCGGTCTGTATGGTATCGGTATCGCCGGTGTCGGAATGTTGGCTACAATCGGTGTGACTATGTCCGTTGATGCGTATGGACCGATTGCTGATAATGCCGGTGGTATTTCTGAAATGGCCGGTCTTGGTAAAGAAGTCCGTACTATTACGGATAAACTTGATTCACTTGGCAATACAACCGCAGCGATAGGAAAAGGGTTTGCTATTGGTTCTGCAGCATTAACCGCATTAGCACTTTTCTCTGCCTATTCAACTTCAGTTGGTCTCACATCAATAAATATTTTAAAAACAGAAGTTGTTATCGGATTCTTTATGGGTGGTGTATTACCATTCTTTGTTGCTGCTCTTACAATGACAGCTGTTGGTAAAGCTGCCGCTGAAATGGTTGAGGAAGTCCGCCGTCAGTTCAGAGAGATTACCGGATTGATGGAAGGTAAAGCGAAACCTGATACCGGTCGCTGTGTTGATATCGCAACTAAAGGTGCGCTCAAGCAGATGATTTTGCCGGGTCTTGTTGCTGTTCTTTCACCGATTATTATCGGTTCATTGTTAGGTGCTGAAGGTCTTGGCGGTCTGCTTGCCGGTTCAACAATGTCAGGTGTGATGCTTGCATTGATGATGGCTAACGCTGGCGGAGCCTGGGATAATGCGAAAAAATATATTGAAACCGGCGCACACGGCGGAAAAGGCTCAGATGCTCATAAAGCTGCTGTTGTCGGTGATACTGTTGGTGACCCGTTTAAAGATACATCCGGTCCGGCTATGAATATCCTGATTAAACTTATGGCAATTGTATCATTAGTTGTTGGTCCATACTTATTTAACTAAATTAGAGATTGTGTTGAACCATGAAAGGGTATATCATTGATATACCCTTTTTCTTATTTATTTTGAATAAAGTTTTATGAATGGGGTATATGTTAAAAACCGTTAAAAAGTGAAACTTTTACACAATCGTTTCGTCTTATTAGCCATGGAGGTTACTGTGGAAGAACAAACGTTGGGACAACCAAGTCCAAAAAATGAAGGCAGCAGCTCACTGTCTATTCGCGGTATTTTTGAAGTTTTTTATAAACCGGTAGAGTTTTTTAAAGAACTGAAAGAATGCCCAAAAATATTAGTACCATATCTTGTCTTAATGGT
>QQUK01000046.1 GCA_008501655.1 Calditrichota bacterium | reverse complement strand
AAAGGACTTTCTTTTTTAGTCTATCTATTTCATTTTCAAAATGCTTAGTCATTATAACTCCTGTTATTAACCGAATCTTCCGGTGATATAATCTTCGGTTTTTTTCTTTTCCGGTTTAGTGAAAATCTTTTTGGTCGGTCCGGATTCTATTAGGACACCTTCATAGAAGAATGCGGTCGTATCGGAAATACGGGCTGCCTGCTGCATATTGTGGGTAACAATGATGATGGTGTAGTTCTTTTTCAGTTCGTTAATCAAATCTTCGATTTTTGAGGTAGAGAGCGGGTCTAATGCCGAAGCCGGCTCGTCCATCAGGATAACTTCCGGCTGGATAGCTAAAGCGCGTGCAATACACAAACGCTGCTGCTGACCGCCTGAGAGCAGATAGGCTGATTTGTCCAGCTTGTCTTTGACTTCTTCCCAGAGGAAAGCTTTCTGCAGAGTTTCCTCGACAGCTTCTGCAATTACATTTTTATCTACAATTCCATTAACCCGAAGCCCGTAAGCTACATTGTCAAATATTGATTTCGGAAACGGGTTTGAACGCTGGAATACCATACCGACTTTTGTGCGGAGCATTGATACATCTTTATACCCTTTGTAAATATTAACAGCATCGAGATAAACTTCACCGGTCAATTTGGTACCGGGGATAGTGTCATTCATTCTGTTTAAGGTACGCAGGAAAGTTGATTTTCCGCAGCCGGATGGTCCTATTAATGCGGTGACATCGTGTTCTATGATATCAAGGGAGACATCGTACAATGCCTGCTGATTTCCATAAAAGAAATCGACATCTTTGATCATCATCTTGACATTCTTAGATGGAATCAATGTCTGGTCGTTTTGAATTTTATCATCTTCAATCATAGTTTGAAACATTTCGTTATGAACTCACTTTTCTTCTTCTTAATTTGGATCTCATATATATAGCAATAAAATTTAGTAAAAAGGTCAATATCAAAAGTACCAGTACCGTTCCGTACAGAATCGGTTTGGTCTTTTCAATGTCCGGTGATTGAGTCGCCATGACATAAATGTGGTAACCCATTTCCATGAACTGGTCGTTTAGTTTTGTCGGGAGGTAAGGGAGGTAATATGCAGCACCGGTAAACATAATCGGTGCGACTTCACCGGCTCCGCGGTTAACGGCCAGAATTGCTCCGGTAAGAATACCGGGGAGTGCCTGGGGAATGATAATCTTTCTGATTGTCTGCAGTTTGGTGGCACCAAGGGCATAGGAAGCATTTTTTATATCTTCAGGAATTGTGCGGAGAGCTTCTTCGGTTGATACGATAACTACCGGAAGAGTCAGGAGGGAAAGGGTCAAAGATGCCCAGATGATTGCCGGCTGTCCCCATATCGGACGGGCCGAATCATAAAATATGGCATCGAGTCCCCCGCCAATAAATCCGATAAAAAATCCAAGTCCAAAAAGTCCAAAGACTATCGAGGGAACCCCGGCGAGATTGTTGATTGCTACTCTGATAAGGCGTGTCGTTTTAGAAAGTGGCGATGTATACTCGTGGAGATATATAGCTGTCATGACTCCGATTGGTACTACAGCGATTGACATCAGAATAACAAGAGCAACCGTTCCAAAGATAGCAGGAAAAATACCACCGCCTTCCATCCCGTTTTCCGGAGGTGATGAAAGGAAATCATAGCTGATAGTTGCATATCCACCCCAGATAATATTACCGAGAATTACAGCAAGGATAGCTGAGACTATCAGGACAGCGGTAAAGGTAAGTCCACGGGGAATATTACCTGTTGTTTTTGGCTTAAAATGCTCTGAAAGATTATCTTTAGTCAGAGGTTTTGTCGCAGTCGTCATCAGGACGCCTTCCCTTGGATTTTCTCTTTAAGTTTCACTAAAATCATATCACCACTTAAGTTGATAAAGAATGTGAATACAAAAAGAAGGGTTCCTAAGAAAAAGAGGACATTGTAGTGCGCTGAACCAAAGACAACTTCGGCAAGCTCAGCTGCGATGGTTGCAGAAAATGTCCTGATAGAATCAGCAAGGTTTGCTGATACAATTGCGGCATTACCCGACGCCATTAATACAATCATAGTTTCACCAACAGCACGTCCAAAGCCTAAGACTATCCCGGCAGCGATTCCGGGCATAGCAGCGGGTAAGGTCATGGTAAAAGAAACCTGCCAGGGATTGGCACCTAATGCCAATGCTGCATCTTTCAAAGACTGCGGTACCGATGTCAGGGCATCTTCGGAGATTGTAAAAATAATCGGTATGACCGCAAGTCCAAGCGCTATCCCGGCGTTGATCGCATTTAATCTATAGGTAAATCCGAATACGTTCTGCAAAAATGTCGCCAGCACAAGGAGCGCAAAAAAGCCTAAAACTACCGATGGAATCCCTGAGAGAAGTTCTATCACCGGTTTAATAATCTCCCGCATCCTTTTTGAGGCAAACTGGGAAGAGTAAATGGCACCTCCCACACCAAGGGGAACTGCAAACAACATAGCGATAAGCGCCGCCTTGAATGTCCCGATAACAAGAGGAAGCAGAGAATAGCGCGGGTTGTCTGAATTCGGCTGCCAGGAGAATTTTGGTTCTCTCCCTTCGGCAAACGATTGTTTGAAAATCATTTTATCAATAGATGCTTCTTCCTGAATAAACTCATCATAAAAAATTGGAAGAGATTCTTTGAATATAAATATAAAAATCAAAAGGATGGCGATAAGCGCAACATAGGCATTTAAAGTGATAAATTTCTCACCAATATATTCACCAATTTTTGATTTTTTCTTAAAATTAAATTTTTTCATCTTTTCTTCATCATCATCTTTTTTTTACGGGGGATAGTTTTTCTATCCCCCGTATTTGTATTACTCAAAGGGTAAAAATATAAGGAATTATTTAATCATATTTTCCATTGCTTTTTCTTTTGAAAGCGGAACGTAATCGATTGAAGCAGATACTTTCTGTCCTTCTTCAGAGAGACACCAGTTGAGAAGTTTTTTCAGTTCGCCTTCCGGTTTACCGTTGAAGAACCAGTAGAGGTCGCGGGAAATCGGATAAGAGCCGTTAGAGACAGATTCAATTGAAGGGATAACTGCATCAGCTGTATCACCATCTTTTACAGCAGCAAATTTCACATCGGTTGCCCATGCGATACCGCCATACCCGATACCTAATTCATCTTTTGCTACAGCGTTTACTACAGCTGCGGTACCCGGAAGTGTCTGTGTTTTGTCATCATAATCCTCACCATCAAGCACACGTTTTTTAAAGAATGCGTAGGTTCCTGAATTATTTTCGCGACCATAAAGGATAATCATATTATCGGGACCGCCTACCTCTTTCCAGTTGGTGATAGCACCGGTGTAGATACCTTTTAACTGTGAGAGAGAAAGTTCTGTTACCGGGTTTTTATCGTTTAAGAATACAGCAATACCGTCAAGGGCAACGGATACACGGTAAGGTGTGATACCTTTTTTCTCGGCAAGTTTATATTCTTTTTCTTTCATGTCACGTGATGCTTCACAGATATCAGTCGCACCGTTTAGAAGTGCAGCAATACCGGTACCGGAACCACCACCGGAGACCTGAATAACAGCTTCCGGATTTGCTTTCATATACTCTTCAGCCCAACGCTGTCCCAAACGGACCAATGTGTCAGAGCCTTTAATAGTAACAGTCTGACCGGAGATTACAAAACCGGCACAGAGTGTCAAAGCGAGTAATGTGAGAATTGTTTTTTTCATTTTCTTGTCTTTCCTTTTTGTTAACAAGATTTGTTAAAATTTAAATAATGTATTTACAAAAACATGGGTTTGCGAATCTTTTCCCGACAGTTCGTATGAGGTTGAGCGAACATTGACCGAAGCTTTAAAACCTTTTGTAGGTGTACACTCAACACCGGCAATAATCAATGATTTGCCGTCATTGTCTACATCTGTGTTAGGATCTACAATATCATATCTTCCGAAAAGATTCAGAGTACGGAAGAGTGAATTATCTTCAGCTGAATTTCCAAAATACCAGGTGCCGAAAAATGACATGGCTGATGATTTTCTGTCATCAAGCGCAACAGCAAAACCCTGGGCGTCTGCTGAGTCAGCATAGCCTTGACCCATAGTTAACAGGTTAACATCAACGCCGATATCAGCTTTATCAGAGACTCCAAGCATTCCACCGAATGAAATAACCTGATGTTTGAACTGTTTGGAATCGTTTTCATAAACGATCATAGGTGTACCGGAGCTGTCGATATCAGTTTCTAAAGATACATTCTGTGTACCGGTATAAAACTGTGCCACTAATGCTGATCGTTTGTACTGTTCATTGTTTTTAAACGGATTAAGTAATGCAAAAAGTCCAAAGTTTTTGTTTGCATTCATCTCTTCAACATCGGTGTACGATGTTCCGTTTAATATTTGTAACGCCAGATAACCGTTCTCTCCTTTGTTGCCGATATTAACAAATGCAGTCGCACCAAGGTCGGATGTCGTGAGATATTTGTTAGCATCACCAGTTGTTTTGTACAAATATCTTCTTCCCCAAAACTTGTTCATATTGTCTATATACAAGGTTGGCTGAAGACCTAAACGAATCTTAAGAGCCTTCTTGCCAAATTTCGGACTCCAATCAAGATATCCATATTTTATAATTACAAAGTACCCATCATAAATATCTGAGTCCTGACGAAGATCAGAGGTGATACGAACTGATGTATAATCTGAGAGTTTTGATTTCACGGTAACATACGTTCTTGAGAGATTAAAGCTGTTGGCGCTTTCAGCACCATCGGTGAGATCGAGATTCCAATCGGCATACAGTCTTCCATTGACTTTTGTGTCTGCAGCATTTGCAGACATGGCAACGCTTAATATTAGCATTACCGTAAACATTTTAAACAAACTTTTCAAAGTGGCCCTCACTTAAAAAATTAGGTTAACGGTTAATTCATATTTAATTGTCACACAGATTAAACATTAAGATTGTTAAGGTTATGTTAAGACAAGGTTATTTTTAAATTTAGTTTTGAAAGGAGGAGCGTGTATATCTTGTTGTTGTATAACGAATTATGATTGAATAAGGGGGATTTGGATCGAAAAGGTTGAACCTTTACCTACCTCAGAATCGACAATAACAGTACCATTATGAATACGGGCAATATGTTTAACTATGGCAAGTCCTAAACCGGTGCCGCCCATATCCCGGGAGCGAGCCATGTCGACCCGGTAAAAGCGTTCGAACAGTCTCGGAAGATGCTGTTCAGCGATACCGCAGCCGGAATCTGTGATGGCAATCTGGAGTTGCCCCATGATTTCTTTAATATCGATTACAACCGTTGTATCCGGTTCTGTATATTTAATGGCATTGTCTAAAAGATTTATAAGAGCATGTTCAAGGTATTCCTGCTGACAGTCAACTGAAAGGTCTTCAGGGCAATGAACTTCGATTTTAATGTTTTTTGTAATCGATTTCTGTTCGCATGCTAAAATAGCTGAATTAATGATTGGATATATTTTCTCATTTTTGAAATTCATATATCTAAACACATCTTCATTTTCAAATTTTGCCAATGACAGCAGGTCTTCAACGATTGAGATAAGCCGTTTGGAGTGCCGGCTGATTATCTCGGTAAACTTTAATGCTGAATCTTTTTCATCAAGAGCTCCGTCTAACAGAGTTTCAACAGAACCGCGGATAGCTGTAATAGGTGTGCGTAACTCATGGGAGACATTGGCGATAAAGTCCCGACGCATGATGTCGAGTTTTTTTATCTTCGTAATGTCGTTGAGAACGATTACAGTACCGACCTGATTCTGTTCTCTGTCCTTGAGATGTGTGCCGTATACGGAAAGATATTTGTCCCGGCTTATTTCAATATGCAGTTCGCTATCAATAGATTGAGAACTATGGACAGATTTTTCTATATAGTTGTGCAGTTTATCATTTCGGATAACTTCCTGAATAGATTTTCCGATGATGTTCGTTGTATCAAGTTCTAAGAGTTCAATAGCTTTTCGATTTAAACTGACAATCTTTTCATTGGCATCAAGAGCAACAACACCTTCAGCAAGTGATGACAGAATAGCTTCCCGTTCGTTCCGCTGCTGCATAATCGTAGCGATACGTCCTTCGAGCTGTCCGACCATTTGATTCATTGTCTCAGCAAGTGCTCCGATCTCTTCGGATTCTATAATCGGTGCTTTTGTTGTAAAATCACCTTTTGAGAAGCGTTCAGCTGAATTTTTTAACTCACGCAGCGGATTTGAAATTCTCCGGAAAAGAAGCAATGTCAGCAGAGTGGCTAATAACGTGATTGAAATACCGCCTATAATCAAATCTTTTGAGAAAGCTTCAATTGTTGATTGGATTTTGGTCATAGGGTAAGAAGTACGGATGATGTAAATAGGATGTGATGATTCCGAAACCGGAATAGCGATATACATCATTTTGGTATTGACCGTACTGCTGTATCGTATCGATTGTCCGATACGACCATTGAGAGCTTCAGAAATTTCCGGACGGCTGCCGTGGTTCTCCATAGTCCGAGGGTCTTTTTCTGAGTCACCGTAAACTTTACCCGAAACATCAATGATAGTTACTCTTGTTTCGGTTAGGTCCCCAAGATATTCAGCGAGCGAATCAATAACATGTATATCAACTGAATTTTTCGGGATTTGAACCGCAATCAGCTTTGCCCGGGATTCAAGTGTGGTTGAGATTTCTTCGAGATAAATAGAGTTGATTTTATCAATTGCTAAAAATGCGACAGTGAGAAGAGATCCTATGATTATAAAAAAAAGATAGGGATATACTTTCCAGAATATTTTTTTTCTTTTCACTCATTCTCCCTGAATCGATACCCTGCCCCGCGGACAGTTTGAATAAACTCACCGGCATCACCAAGTTTCTTGCGCAGATTTGCTATTTGGACATCAATGGCACGGTCGGTGATGATATGGTCTTCACCACGGATATCATCGACCAACTGAGTGCGATTAAAGACCCATCCCGGTCTTTTGGCTAATACAAGTAAAAGCTGAAATTCAGTTGCTGTCAACTGGATTTGTTGATTGTCGATTTCAACGGAGTGTTTCCCCGGATCGATTGTAATCGGTCCTGCTTTGAGAACTTTTTTTACAGTTTCACCCTTTTCAGTATTTCTGCGCAGTAAGGCTCTCAAACGGGCGATGAGAACTTTAGGAGAGAATGGTTTTGTTATATAATCATCGGCGCCGACTTCAAGACCGGTGACAACATCAACCTCTTCATCTTTAGCTGTCAGCATGATTACCGGAATATGCCCCGTTTTCTGGTCTGTTTTCAGAAGTTTACAAATATCGAGTCCGTTGATTCCCGGGAGCATCAAATCCAATAGTATTATGTCAGGTGGTGATGTACGGGCAAGACGGAGTCCGTCTTCACCGGATTGGGCATATTTTACTTCAAATCCATTTTTCCTGAGATTGAACTCAAGAAGTTCGATAATATCTTTTTCATCTTCAATAATTAATACTTGTTTCATTATATCACCTTATGTAAAGGTACGTTAGCATCGTCAAAAAAACAATTTATTTACATACTACCAACCGGAGATAATAAAATTTCTGTTAATTATGTGTGTGAATATTATTCAGTTTATGTTAAATAGTATCTGTTCAATTCCTGAACAGCCGGTAAAAAAAACGCATTTCCATTCACTTTATTATATTTGGTTCACCTGTTTGAAGTCAGAAACGGTCGGGGTATATCTCTGTAAGCTACTGTCACGATATGGTTTATGTGGAAATTATGATGTCTGCTTGATTCGGTATATCTTTTGCTCAATAGCTCTATGGAAAAGAAAATAATTTAAACATGGAGATATATAAATGAGAAAACTTCTCTTGTTTTTTGTCGTGATGCTTCTTGTGATTGCCGCTTTGGGCTGTGACAAAGAAAAGATTGTGACAACGACTGAGACCGTAACGGAAACTGAATATATCGAGTCTCCACCGGATACGGTGACTGTCACCGTAACTGAAACTGACACAGTTTATCAGAGTGGTGGTTCAGATACTGTGATCATTACAGAGATTGATACCGTCTTTCAGACAAATACTGTAACAGATACCGTGACGATAACAAATACTGTTTATCAAACTGATACAGTAACGGTAACCAACACGGTTTATATTACTGATACCGTTGAGACAATCTCGAACACACCAAACGAATATTATGCATATACAGCAATGCAGTATCATTCCGACCCTGCAGTTCTTGCATTTATCAATTCCGAGTTTGGTTATTCAGATGGCTGGGTACTGTATCTTTCAACATACCAGTCCTTAGTGGAAAACCCCGGTAGCGGTGTCTATGACATATGGGGATTCATTGATTACTGGACACCTGATTACTCCGGCTACTATCCGATTGAATACGGATGGCGGGTAACATATAACGGTGGTGATCCATCTAATCCGCAAAACTGGACTCTGACCGAACCGCCAACAACCGGTGTAAGTGGAAATCCGGGTTTGAAGATTTCAACCGAACACTCGAATAACAAGTAAGCTATTTTCATAGTGCCTTGTGAATCTTCAGATTCACAAGGTTGTCTTTTGAATCTGAAGACACAAAAGACACGGTATAGCTTTCGAATAAAAAAATAAATCTTTTACTTAGCTACTATGACAAAAGCCGGTGTATCTTACGCACCGGCTTTTTTTTGCTCTGTAGGTCAAGAGCTCTGTGCTCTTGAGAGTTGAAATCGTATACTTGTAGCCAAGTACCTGGAGGTTGGAAGTCTTGATTTCCGATATTTGAACAGAAACCTACTGCAAACAGGAAGTTACCCTGCCTTTTGCTTTTTTTATTAGTGAATCTACCAATCTGTCTGACTTGACGAAAGTCATGAATCTCACCCTATAAACTCCCGATTTTACCAAATTCTGTGAAAATGAAGAGAAAAAATGATAATTTTCCGACTTTTATGTACTTTTTTTCACAAACTAAGTCCTAAACTATTGCAAAAACAGAAAAAAAATTATACTCTTACACTAATGACTATTTTTGTATTTAAATGTTAACATATAAAGGAACTTGGTATGAATGTCATGACTCAAGTAACTAATCACAAAAAGCTTTTAGAATGGGTTGACGGATGGAAAGCACTCTGTAAACCGAAAGATGTCTACTGGTGTAACGGATCCGAAGAAGAGTATTACCAGATGCTCGACCTGATGGTTGATTTAGGCATCGCTACAAAATTAAACGAAGAAAAAAGACCGAAATCATATCTGTTTCGTTCCGACCCTTCCGATGTAGCCCGTGTTGAAAAGAACACCTATATAGCCTCAGAAAAAGAAGAAGATGCCGGACCGACAAATAACTGGATCGACCCCGGACAGCTTAAAGAAACAATGAAAAAACTGTACGACGGCTGTATGGCAAATCGTACAATGTATGTCATTCCGTTCTCAATGGGTCCTGTAGGCTCTCCTATTTCCAAAATCGGTATCGAAATCACCGATTCACCGTATGTTGTAGCAAACATGATTACTATGACCCGTGTTGGAACAAAAGTTCTTGAGGTCCTCGGTGATGACGGTGAGTTTATCCCGACTGTTCACTCGGTTGGTTCGCCGCTTGCAGAAGGTGAAGTTGACAAAGTCTGGCCTTGTGCTCCGATCGAAAAGAAGTATATCTCACATTTTCCGGAAACAAGAGAAATCTGGTCATTCGGTTCCGGTTACGGCGGAAATGCTTTGCTTGGTAAAAAATGTCTCGCTCTCCGTATCGCTTCCGTTCAGGCTCGTGATGAAGGCTGGCTTGCTGAACATATGCTGATTTTGAAACTAACTTCTCCTGAAGGTAAAGTAAAATATATCACCGGTGCATTCCCATCAGCATGCGGTAAAACAAATTTAGCTATGCTTGTTCCGACAATCAAAGGTTGGAAAGTCGAAACCGTCGGTGATGATATTGCCTGGATGAAATTTGGGGATGACGGCAGATTGTATGCTATCAATCCGGAATTTGGTTTCTTTGGAGTTGCTCCGCAGACATCAATGCATTCCAATCCGAATGCAATGCTATCCTGTAAAAAAGAGACGATTTATACAAACGTAGCATTAACCGAAGATAAGGATATCTGGTGGGAAGGTATCGGTTACGATGCTCCTGGTACTTTGATTGACTGGAAAGGCAAAAAATGGGAACAGGGTTCTGCTGAAGCTCCTGCCGCTCATCCGAACTCACGTTTCACTGCGAAAGCTGCAAACTGTCCGGTTATCGCTCCGGAATGGGAAGATCCGAAAGGTGTTCCGATTGATGCATTCTTGTTTGGCGGACGTCGTCCTTCCACAGTACCGCTGGTACATCAGGCATTAAGCTGGAATCATGGTGTTTTTATCGGTTCTATCATCGGTTCAGAAGTAACCGCCGCTGCACTTGATCTCAAAGCCGGTGTTCGTCGTGACCCGTTTGCGATGCTTCCGTTCTGCGGTTACCATATGGGTGATTATTTTAAACATTGGATTGAACTTGGTAAAAAAGCTGATGCAGCAAAACTTCCGAAAATCTTCTATGTTAACTGGTTCAGAAAAACTGAAGATGGTAAATGGCTCTGGCCGGGATACGGTGAGAACTCACGCGTCCTCAAATGGGTCTTTGAACAGTGTGATGGTTCCGGTAAATCGATTGAAACTCCGCTTGGCTATATGCCGACAAAAGATGGCCTTGATTGCGAAGGTCTTGATGTTTCCGATGCCGACATGGAAGAACTGCTTAAAGTCGACAAAGACGGCTGGAATGCAGAATTTGATCTTATTGATGAGCATTACGCAAAGTTTGGCGACAAACTTCCGATAGAACTTCGGGAAGAATACGAAGCTCTCAAGAAACGTGTTAATGGGTAGTTGTTTTTTATAGATGTAAGGAAAGCCCGCTATATGCGGGCTTTTTTTTGCTGTATATCAGCGTTATATGAGTTTTTTTAAAAAAAAAGACAAGTTAGTGTATATTATCGCTTTGAAAAAGGGGAGTTTTATTGTATATTTTGGACACAATAGTCCACAAAATTTGTATACTTTAATTGAAGAGGATAGCTATGAAAAAACCGCTAATCTTATCTATTTTAATTGTTATTTTATTAATGGCAGGTAGTACTGTTCAGGCACAGTGTATAGAATCTTATATTATTGATTCACTTGCCGAAGAGAGTAGTTTTGAATATGAGATCACTTATGCAGGTGATGTCAATAATGATGGATACGATGATTTTCTCATCTGTTCGGAGGGAGCTGACAATTCAAACGGCGCTATCTATGTTCACTCCGGGCGAACGGGGTTGATACTCTATACAATATCTGGGAGAGATTTTACTGGATGGGGTTTTGGTGCACTTGCAAGAGGTGTTGGCGATATCAATGGTGATAATCATGATGACTTTGTCATCGCAGATCTCATGCAAAATTATGATGCTGGTTTATTCTCAGGTGCAGATGGTTCACAACTCATGACTTTACCGCGTTGTGATGCAATTGATGCAGCCGGTGATGTCAACAATGACGGAGTAAATGATATTCTCCTTGGGTATTCACGAGCAGAGTGTAATAATCCCGGAACTAATCAGGCAGGAAGAGTGGTAGTTGTTTCCGGAGCTGATGGTTCATACCTACACGAACTTTGGGGTATATGTGGTGATATAACTTTTTTTGGTCAAACAGTTGCCGGTATGGGAGACTTAAACGAAGATGGCTATGATGACTTTGCTATTGGTATCCCAAGAAAAGATGTTTATTTGAATGGATGGTTTTATGAACATGGAGAAGTAATGGCTATATCAGGTGCTGATGGTGATACATTGCATTTATGGCATGCAGGAATGGATGTTTATGATAACTATAGATTTGGTAATGATATCGATAATGTTGGAGATGTAGACGGAGATGGAATAAATGATATCATTATCGGACATGCAGACCAAGGGAATTCATTATCAAGAGATGATTCCTGTTGGGTTTTCTCTGGAGTCTATGACTCAACTCAAATCATGAATAAAGAACCACTCTATACACTAAGAAACAATACCTCAAATCTACGTTTTGGGATGTCTGTTTCCGCCGCTGGTGATGTTAACCTGGACGGTACACCGGATATGGCTGTAGCAGATTCAACACACCAATATAATAGGATACATATTTATTCCGGTGTTGATGGTTCTATGCTTCAAACAATAAGTGGTCCTCAATCGAATTATACAGGTGATAGGTTAGATTTTGCCGGAGATATCAATGGTGATGGTAAAGGAGATTTGCTTTCTGGATGGGAAAAATATTTACCTTATGACCCGGATACAATCATATTCCATGTCTATACCTGTATCTTTGAGGAACCGGAATGTGAAGCTGATATAGATACCGATAGTGATGGCTATGGTGATCTTTGTGATAACTGTCCTACAAATGCAAACAGTGACCAAGTTGATACCGACCATGATGGTATTGGTGATGCTTGTGATGATTGTACTGACTCCGATTGGGATGGTTACGGTGATGTTGGTTTTCCACTAAACACTACTTGCATAGGGGAAGATAACTGTTCAAACTTCCCAAATCCCGGACAGGAAGATGAAGATGTTGATGGTGTTGGAGATGCATGTGATGGTTGTCCATCGACCTACAACCCTGATCAACAGGATATAGATCTTGATAGAATTCCGGATGCCTGTGATAATTGTCCGGATAATGATAATGAAGCACAACTTGATGATGATAGTGACGGTATCGGTAATCAATGTGATAATTGTCGATACGATGTAAATCCAAACCAAGAAAATTCAGATGGTGATAATTATGGTGACCTCTGTGACAACTGCCCGGATATTGCCAATGATTATCAGCAGGACCTTGATGGAGATGGAAGCGGTTCTCATTGTGATGATTGTGAAGATCCTGATGGTGATGGTTTTGGCTGGGGGTATGCTGCTGAAACCTGTCCAACTGATAATTGTCATAATATCTATAATCCTAATCAGGAAGATTTAGATAGTGACGGTATTGGTGATTCCTGTGATATTTGTCCATCAGTTTATAACCCTGACCAGGAAGACTGGAATTATGACGGTATCGGTGATAGTTGTGTAAATATGGTCACCACTCCAACCGGTACTGATGTCGTCGTTGACGGCGGAAGTGGTGTAACTGTAACAATTCCGGAAGTAAATAATCAGACATCTCTTGAAGTTGTAACAACAGATGGTGATGACCCACCTGCAAACGGAGCATTTACGATTCTCCCCGGTGGTGCGACAGTATATCATATAGATATTCTTCAATCCTGGTATACTACTCCTCCATATACAATCTGTATCGATTATGATGATACAGGAATGGATGCTGATATGGAATCGATGGTTGCTCTCTGGCATAACGTCGTTTATTGGGATACGGCAAATTTTGTATATGATACAGCTTGGTTTGATGTGACAACTACCCTTGATACTGTAAGTAATATTGTTTGTGGTGAAACAGATTCCTTCTCACCGTTTACCGTTGGTATAGGTACATCACCGGTATCGGTTGAAGAGCTTATCAGTCCTGAGATCCCGGAGAGTTTTACTCTTTCACAAAACTATCCGAATCCGTTTAACCCGGAGACAGCAATAGAATACTCGATTCCTGCACGCGCAAATGTTTCAATCGAAGTCTTTAATGTTCTTGGGCAGAAAGTTAAAACCCTGGTTGATAAAAATCATGCAGCAGGTGTTTATCGAATTGTATGGGATGGTATGAATAAATCAGGTAAAAAAGTATCGTCCGGAGTATATCTGTACAAACTGACCACTGATGATTTTTCTGAGACGAAAACGATGATATTACTGAAATAGTTTATAAGCCCGCCTCGGCGGGCTTTTTTTATCTCCGGCTATTGTTGACTTTAACTGCTTATCTATTTTAATTACTCTAATGAAATCACTCAAACATCTTTTTGAACGTAATGCCAAATGGGCAGATGAAATTAAAAAAGAGAATCCGGAGTTTTTCTCTGAACTTTCCTTGCAGCAGGAGCCGAATTATCTCTGGATAGGCTGTTCCGATTCCCGGGTTCCAGCCAATCAGATTGTCAATCTCCCGCCAGGTGAAGTCTTTGTTCATCGCAATATTGCCAATGTTGTTGTGCATACCGACCTGAATGCTCTATCGGTTATCCAGTTTGCTGTAGAAGTCCTGCAGGTTGAACATATTATCGTATGTGGACATTATGGCTGCGGTGGAATCAAGGCAGCCCTTGATAATAAGCAGCATGGACTAATCGACAATTGGCTGAGACATATCAAGGATGTATATCGCTTCCATAAAGATGAGCTAAGTAAACTATCGGAACCAAATAAAATCGACAGACTTTGTGAATTGAACGTCATTGAACAGGTCCAAAATGTCTGTAATTCGACGATTGTGCAGAATCGGTGGGCTGATGGCGGGAAGCTTTGGGTGCATGGCTGGATATATTCGATTAAAAATGGGGTTTTAAAAGACCTCGATTGTACCTTTTCGTCATAACTGTTTAATTCTTAACCATTTATATAGTTTGCCCTAATATCTTCATTGACAGAACCGATATATATTGTATATTAAAGCCAATGAAAAACAGAGCACAGAACATACTAACTTTATTGCTATTAGCAGCATTTATAACCGGAACGATTTTTTCGGGTTCGGCTTCAATTTTCTGTATTGCAAATGACGGACATGTTGAACTTGAACCGATCTATTCAGACTGTTGTGCCGAAGAAACTCATGCTGAATCATCAACTGATTTTCATGATGATGCTGACGGATGTTCCGATTGTTCTGATATTGAAGTTTCCAATCATCTTTGGTCAAAAAGAAACAATTCCGAAAAACTCAATCATATCAATAAACTATATTCAATAACTACACCTGATATCAGTTATAGTCAATCAATTCTGCAACAGATACATTCAGTCAATTCACATAAATATCCTTCGACTGAAAACAAAGCTCATATATCAATTTCATCCACAGTAATTTTCTGCTGATTCATATCTTTTTAGTTCTTAATTATCATAATTTTATACCAATAATAACGTTACATAGTTTTATCAACTGGAGAAGATATGAGTTTAAAACAATTTATAATATTTTTATCACTTTTCATTTTAGTCGGATGCGGAAGTACCGATCATACAGATGCTGATGCTCATGCAGAAACTCAAGCTGCTGTTGATGATCATGCCGGGCATAACCATGCCGAAGGCGAAGGTCATGGTACATCAGAGACAACAACCATCGCAACGGCAACTGACGAATTTGATTGGTGCCGTGAACATTCAGTTCCGGAATCAACCTGCACAAAGTGTAATCCTTCCCTCATACCATCATTTAAAGAATCGGGTGACTGGTGTGCCGGACATGATCTGCCTGAATCTCAATGCCGTTTGTGTAATCCGGGTATTCGATTCCCTCAGGAAGAGATTTTGCGGACAATGAATGCTGAACTTGCTGATAAAGAGATAGCAGTATCATTATTTTTCAGAGAGAATCAGGAGATTTGTGCAACTAATGATGCCTTGATACAGTTTGCTTCGGTAAGAACTGTTGAAAAAGCCGGGATATCTACTCTTGAAGTTCATTCTGACCAGCAGAAAACAACGGTGACTGCGCCGGCTGAAACAGTTTTTGATGAGGCATATATGACACATCTGACGACAACGTTAAAATCATCGGTGACCAAATGGTTAAAATCACCCGGTGAAATTGTCAAGGAAGGTGAAGTCCTTGCGTTGATGCAGTCTCCTGAAATCGCACAACTAAAATCATCGCTTGTTTCTAAATTTGCATCATATGAAGTAGAACGAAAAGAACTTGAGCGTCACCAAAAGATGCTTGAGGGAAATCTGATCAGTCAGTCAGATTTTGATTCTCAGAATGCCATGACTGAAAAAGCTAAAGCGGAAATGATTTCAATAGAAGGTCTGCTTTTATCAGCCGGACTAACGTTTACAGATATAAATGATGTGAAAGAGACAAAAGCTATTTCTTATACCTTTGCACTCCGGGCATCATCAACAGGACTCCTTGTAGAGCGAAGAGCAAAACTTGGAGAACTTCTTGAAGCTGGTGCTTCGTTTGCTGTTATTGCAGACCCACAGGCGATGTGGATTGAAGCAAGACTGACAGAAGATCAGATGCGACTGGTTACCTACGGACAGAAACTACAGTTTACTTCAGATGGAAGTTCGCTTCATGCGGTTGGTGGTGAGATTATCTGGAAATCGCAGATGCTTGACCAACACACCCGAACCGGTACTGTTCGGGCAAAAGTCATCGATCCATATCATACCCTTCAGGCACGGGAATTCGGACGGGTGATAATCCCGATCGAACAGAATGATATGATTACAATGGTTCCCAAAGATGCCGTTCAATGGGAAGGGTGTTGTAATGTCGTGTTTGTCAAAGAATCAGCTGACCGCTACCGTCCGAGAAAAGTTGTCATTGAAGATGGTCAGGGACCTTACTATCAGGTTTTGGATGGTCTTCTGCAAGGTGAAGAAGTTGTCGTTGAAGGTTCATTCCTTCTCAAGACGGAATTGAAAAAATCATCTATCGGTGCCGGTTGCTGCGGTATTGAACCAGCAGGATAAGCGGTATGCTGAGACAACTTGTAGAATTTACAATCAAGTACCGAAAACTGGTTTTGGTGCTGACGCTGTTTCTTGCACTTTTTGGAGTTCTGGCGTTATTTAACCTGCCGTTTGATGCTTTTCCTGATACTACTCCGGTGTTAGTGCAGGTCAATGTTGCTGCACCCGGATGGGCGCCGGAAGATCTTGAGCGATTGGTGACATATCCGTTGGAGCAGGTACTCACCGGACTTTCCGGGCTGACAGAAGTACGTTCGGTAACAAAGTATGGACTCTCCCAAATTACAATTATTTTTGAGGATGGTGTTGATCTCTATCTTGCCCGTCAACAGGTATCGGAACGATTGATTTCAGCGGAGTTACCGGAGTCGGTAGGTTCGCCACAGCTTGGTCCGGTCTCTACCGGACTTGGTGAGATTTTTCATTATGTAGTGACATCTGAATCAGATGATATCGCAGCATCGCGCACTGCACAGGATTGGATTATCAAACCGCAGATGCTTGCTGTCCCCGGAGTGGCTGAAGTCAATAGCTGGGGCGGATTTGAAAAACAGTATCTGATACTTTTCGAACCGGATAGACTCTCTCAATATAATCTTACACTCCATGAAGTTGTCGAACGTATCGATGATGAACTTGGCAATGTTCCCGGAGGTCAGATTATCCGGAGCGGTGAGATGACGATTATCCGCGGGATCGGAACAGTTGAAAATATTGAACAGATTAAAAATATTGTTATCGCATCTATCGAATCAATACCAATTACAGTTTCTCAAATCGGGGATGTCGTCATCGGTCATGAAATCAGACGGGGTGCGACGACTTACAATGGAAAAGGTGAAGCGGTTCTCGGTTTAGGATTTATGATTACCGGGGAGAACCCGGCTGAGATTACCGGGAAACTTTCGGAACGCCTTTCGGAGATTCAGGCAGCCCTTCCGGATGATATAACTGTGGAACCGGTATACGAAAGAACCGATTTAGTAGCCAAAGTTTTGAAAACAGTTGAGCATAACCTGCTCTTTGGTGCGCTGCTTGTAATTGCGATACTGTTTATATTTTTAGGCTCCTTCCGTGCCGGATTGATTGTTGCTTCAGCAATTCCGCTTTCCATGCTGTTTGCATTTGATATGATGGAACGATTTGCAATTGCCGGGTCATTGATGTCCTTAGGTGCTATCGATTTTGGATTAGCGGTTGATAATGCAGTCATTCAGGTTGAAAATGCAGTACGACGGCTATCAGGGAGTAATACAGGGAAATCAAAGCTTGAGATTATCCGGGATGCAATTTTGGAAGTTCGCAAACCTACCCTGTTTGGTGAGTTGATTATTATTATTGTCTATCTCCCTATTTTAACTTTAGAAGGTGTAGAAGGGAAACTATTCCGGCCTATGGCATTAACGGTTGTATTTGTTTTAACCGGTTCGCTTCTGATGTCATTTACAGTTATTCCGGCTTTGATAGCAACGTTTTTGAAAAAAGGTATCAAAGATTCGGAACCGAAGTTCTTGATATGGTTGAAAAATATTTATAAACCGATAGTGACAAAGGCTGTGCAGCATGCCAAGTTTGTCGTTTCAATCGCAGCTGTATTAGTAATCTGTGGAATTATACTTTTTTCAAGAATCGGTTCTGAGTTTGTACCAAGATTAAATGAAGGTACTATTGTTGTGAATTTTGTGCGTCTTGCCGGGATATCATTAGAAGATGCCGTCAAATACAACACCAAAATTGAACAAAACCTGTTAGAACAATTTCCAAATGAAATTTCCCATATATGGACACGGCTTGGTACTGCGGAACTTTCAACTGATCCGATGGGGATTGAACTTTCGGATATGTTTATGTCGCTTCATCCAAGAGAGAATTGGACAAAAGTATCATCGCAGGAGGAACTGGTCGCTGCAATTGATGCTGAACTTGCTGACCTTCCCGGACAAAACAGAATCTTTACTCAACCGATAGAGATGCGGGTAAATGAGATGATTGCCGGAATTCGTTCAGATATCGGGATTAAGATTTTTGGGGATGACCTGACATATCTCGAGGAAAAAGCGGAAGAGGTTGCTGCATTAGTTGAAACGATTAACGGAGCAGCCGATGTTTCCGTTGAACAATTGACCGGTCAGCCGCAGCTTGAGATTTCAGTCGATCGGGAACGGTTAGCCCGATTTGGATTGACTTCCCGGGAAGTTCTCACAGTTATAGAATCAATCGGTGGAATAAAAGTCGGTGATGTTTACGAAAACCAACGTTCATTTGATTTGGCAATTCGGATTGATACAACTCAGCTTGATGCTCCGGAAGATGTCGGTGAAATTCTGCTCTCATCATCATCAGGAAGTATGATATCGCTTGATCGCTTAACAACCAGTTCGCTTACTCCGGGACCGGCTACGATTACCCGTGAGTGGAGTAAACGCAGGATTGTTGTGCAGTGTAATGTGCGTGACCGTGACTTAGGTTCGTTTGTCTCCGAACTGAAAGAACGACTTTCCGGTGTCCCGCTTAGTGAAGATTCGTTTATTCGACGCGGGGGAGAGTTTGAGAATTTAGAACGGGC
>QQUK01000168.1 GCA_008501655.1 Calditrichota bacterium | reverse complement strand
CCTCAAGCTGGGCGTTGGCAAGTTTTGTTTTCAGTTCTGATTGTTTCATAGTCTGTTCATGGTATCTGTTATAAAAGGCAACCGAGTTTTCAAAGGCAACCGTTGCCCAGAAGGCAAGATAGTAGAATGAGGAATGACGGCTCATTACAAATTGTCCCATATTTTCAAATACGTCCGGGATATGACTGCTGTTGGTACCTAAGATGATAAGATATGTGTAGAGCAGGAGATACCCGGATATGATGATGAGGCTCGAAAGCAAAAGAGAAATAATATTCCAGAGTTTGACCGGTCGGCTGATTTGAAACCTATTGGCGATAGACAGAATTAAGAGAGTGAATATCCCCCAGCTATACCAGATGAATAGCTTCATAATAACAAGATGCCACCAGGTATAAGGGTTTATTCCGGGAGGGAAGTACCACCAATGGACTGCTGAGAGAAGTCCTATAACAGACCATAACAGTCCAAACGCCAGCAGTCTTTGCCAGCGTTTGGGTAAAACCTGTTTTATAAGTTCGGTTGATTCACTAAGTATCATATTTGTAAGATATAATTATTTTACATCAGATGCAAGCCGGAGGTATCGGTCCTGAGTTGAACATAAAATCAACCAGATACACGAGATCAGCAACATCCTGCATTGAATCATCATTTATATCTCCCTGTTCGGGACATCCTGGTGTGGTGCCTCCTGAGAACATAAAGTCAACTAAGGCTACCAGGTCAGCAATATCTATCGATTGCAATGGGTCGTTATCAACATTCCCCCGCTTTTGACAACAGCAGGCATCACCGATACCGTCATTATCTGTGTCAAGCTGGTCAACGTTGCTCACTAATGGACAGTTATCTACATCAGCGCAGAATGAATCGGTATCTGAGTCATTATCGGGATCATTCGGGCAGCTGTCACAGACATCACCGATACCATCGGAGTCGGCATCTTCCTGACCGGGATTTGCATCGGAGACACAGTTGTCGAAGCAATCTAAAACTGAATCCATGTCGGCATCGGCACATGATTCGACGATAGTGACAAGTTGATTGATAGATATACCTGTTGTGTCAAAGATGATGCCGGATGGCCAGATAATTTGAACTGAATCGACCGTGGATGCATCACCAAGACCAAAGTGTACAAGCAGGGAACTGTGTCCGAGGAAAGAATTCTGGGTAGAGATATCCCGCATCTGCCAGACATCGGTACCGCCGATGTTTGCTTTTATTCTGACAATTGCACCAACAGCACTTCTGTTTGAGTAAACACCTTCGAGGTTAAACCGAATCCATCCGTTTCCATTATCGGTATCATTTCTGAAAAGGGAGCGGTCGAGGTTTTTGCCAACTGCAAAAATATCGATATCACCGTCATTGTCATAATCTCCGGCTGTTGCACCGGTATGAACCTGAACGCCGGTTGTAATGGAGCCGGCTGTTATTGAAGTAAAAGTTCCGTCATTATTATTCTGATAAAAATTGTCAACTGTAGTGTTGGCAACATAACAATCGATATCGCCGTCATTGTCAAAATCTTCCCAGAGGGCGCCAAGGGATATAAATTGGTCGGTGACGATATTTCCTGTTGTGATTTCTGTATAGGTACCGTTGTCATTCCGGTAAAGGTCGTTTCTTCTGCTGGCAGGACCGGCGGCAGCTCCCCAGTTTGTCCGGTGGATATCAAAGTCGCCATCGTTATCATAGTCGATCATGTTAAATACCTGACCATCGGCAGCATCGGTAGCAAATGGTCCGGTTGTGATTTTTTCAAACCCAAACGCTCCGTTTTCGGTTAATAAGTTTTTATAGATGTAATCTGGTGCGACAAAATTAGATGCCGGTCCGCTAGCGACAAACAAATCAAGATCACCATCGAGATCATAGTCTGACCAGTTGGCTGATGTGTACGGTGCGAGTACAAATGTTGCTTCGGTCGTATCTATAACCTCAAACGTATAGTTGGGCGGACCGACATTTCTGAGGAGCCTGTTTGAGCGTGTTGTTCCTGAAACAAACCCGTTTGGGAATGTAATAAAAAGATCTATATAACCGTCATCATCGAAATCCCCCCAGCATGGAGACCATCCCCGGGTATCTGTTGTACCTAAATCGACATCAGCTACTCTTACAAATGTACCACTGTCGTTGCGGTAGAGTGAAGAGCCGTTTGTACCGGCCAGGAAACAATCGGGATCACCGTCATTATCATAATCTGCGCAGGTAACTCCGCGGAATGTCCTGATGTCAGTTAGAATCGGATTTCCTACAGGGACTGAAAAATTATCACCTCCATCGTTGTGATAAATATAGTTAGTACCTAAACCGGTGACAATGATATCGAGCAGTCCGTCTCCGTCATAATCTACCCAGGCAGAACCGGTATAATCTGCTGAATGTGTATCATTTAAGAGAGGGTTTAGCGGATTAAAAACCGATGTAAATGTCTGACAATTAATTTGCGGCGGTAGGGACAAGACAAGCAGTAAAAAGCAAGTCAATAAAAGTTTAGTGGTGAGATTTAATGATTTTTTGCGTTCCACAATCGGCTCCTTCTGTACTCTTTTAAATAATTGAGAAATATCTTTATCTTTTCTCAATAACGTAGAAGTTCCGATTTTGGTTATCTGATATTCGCAGAGCGCATTTAACTGCGTGGATAGCAGGGGAAATATGTAAAAATTGCGAAAATCTATCTGTAATCTTTATTTGACGAGTTAATGTAAAAAAGATACATTACGTCGATGACTGAGAAATATAACCGGACATTTATTGCTATTGATTATGGTGAGCGGCGGATCGGAGTTGCCAAATCTGATGCTATGGGGATAATTGCTTCTGCGTTGACAACACTCGAGGTGAAATCTCATGCGGAAGCTCTGGATAAATTGAAAGTGATTTTGGAAGAATATGAGCCGAATGCTCTTGTTGTCGGATATCCGTTGTTGAGATCCGGTGAAAAGAGTAAAAAATGTATAGCGGTTGATGAATTTATCGAGAAACTTAAAGAGATATATGGCGGTACAATCTATAAAGTAGATGAACATGCTTCGTCTCAAGAAGCTGTTTCTTTGATACATGCTCATGGCAAAAAGAGCGGTACTGATAAAAGACGGATTGACCGGCTTGCAGCGGTTATAATTTTGGAAAGGTTTTTAGCGGAGCATCCCGGATAAGTTATGGCAACAAAAAGAAACAATATTTTCATTTCGATAATTGTCGGATTGCTTGCGGTCGTACTGCTTGTTGTTTTTGTTATGTATTCCGGATATACAAGCGAATCAGACCTTGGGGATAAAAGTGTTACAATTATCATCAAACAGGGGGATTCATTTAATTCAGTTTTGTCAAAACTCTTAGATGATAAAGTCATCGACTCAAAATTTATGATGAAATTGATGGCGAAACTTTCGGGTGCGGATAAAAAGCTTGTTCCGGGGCGGTATGATTTTAGCGGGAAAAACTCAGCAAAATCGGTGTTGGAAAAACTTGAAAACGGTGACTTTTTTCGGGTAAAAGTAACTATCCCCGAGGGGAATACAATCTGGGAAACGGCATCACTCCTTGCTCGTAAACTTGAACTCGATTCAGCTCAAATCCACCAGATGAATTTTGATACGTTGTTATTGAAAAAATATAATCTCCCTTATTTAGAGGGTTATTTGTATCCTGAGACATATTATTTCCCATGGGGAAGTTCTGAACGGGAGGTTGTTGAAACTTTGATAGAGATGTTTATTACAGAGACCTCCGGTATCTGGCTGGAACAGGTCCCGAACAATCTGAGCAGGGAAGAAGTTGTGATAATGGCTTCTATTATTGAAGGGGAGACCGGACTTGTTGATGAACGGAGATTGGTCTCATCGGTATATCATAATCGGTTGACAAAACGGATGAAGCTTGATGCAGACCCGACTGTAATTTATGGTTTGGGAGGTCTTGATAGACCGCTCTGGAAGAAAGATTTAAAAAAAGATTCACCGTATAATACATATTTACGCCGGGGACTTCCGCCGACGCCGATAAATTCACCCGGTGCAGCGTCTATAAAAGCTGCGATGAACCCTGAAAAATCTGAATATTTTTATTTTGTTGCAGATACCGATGGCTCACATTATTTTTCAAGGACAAATGCAGAGCACAATCGGGCTATCCAGCGAATTCGCTCAAAACAGAATTAAAAAATCAAGTTATTCATTTTTTTAAGATTAATAAATTTACCTAAATCATCTATGACTTTTACGAGGGAGCCTTCTTCCATCAAAGTAAAAGCTGATTCTGTTTGCGAACTGTATCCGAGAATGCCGATGACTTTCCCCTCAAATTTAATAGGGTGAAGCAGGTAGGATTTACTGTCATCATTAAAAAGAAGTTTTTTCTCAAAAAAGTTGCCGCTGAAAATTCCACCATATGTGTCGGTATAAACTCTGGAATCCATCGCAACCTGTTCAAAGAGGGATGGATCTGTCGGCAGAGAGAGTTTTAAGCCTTCGAGAACTTCGCCGTTTTCCCATGTTGCCACAGCCTGAAAGCCGTCATCATTAGCATTACGTACAGCTAAGACACCTTTGTCAATATCATAAGCTGTTTCCAATCGACGACTGAGTTCCGAAAAAAGTTCGGGGAGGGTAGCATCATGAGAGAATGCTGATTGAAAATCGAATGCTATATCTTTTTCTTCATGTAAGTATGCCCGATATGCTGACATGTTCGTATCCTTTATACCATCTCTTTTTTGAGGTTATATTTTTTAACTTTGCGCCAAAGAGTGGTTCTTCCAATACCGAGTTCATTAGCGGTTTGGGTGTAGTTCCAATCGTTTTCGTTC
>QQUK01000068.1 GCA_008501655.1 Calditrichota bacterium | reverse complement strand
AGAATTGATGCGAGAATTACATTCACACGATTCATTAAATAAAGTGCTACAGATATCAGAAGGTATAAAACCAGAAAGACAACTAAATATTGGTTAATCCCTAAATCGACAAATGAGTGAACCGAAAAATCAGCAAGTACCCCGCTTCGTGTTAAAAATGTTCCATAGATAACAAGGAGGAACACAAATGATGTCATCAGCAGGTTAGTTTTTCTCAATGCTCCGGTTCTTTTTTCAATAATCAATCCATGTATAAGTGCCAGAGATATAAACCAAGGTATGAATGATGAGTTTTCAACCGGATCCCATGCCCAGAATCCACCCCAACCGAGTGTTTTATAAGCCCAGTAACCACCTAAGATATTTCCGGCAGCCAGCATCAATGTGGTGATTGCCGCCCAGGGGAATACTTTTTGAACCCAACCGGTATAGTCTTTCATAAGCAAAGCTGCGATAGCGATTGAGAATAGAACTCCTGCCATCGAATAGCCGACGAATATGACCGGCGGATGAATGACCATCCATGGATCCTGCAGAAGCGGATTAAGTCCGGCACCATCGGCAGGGACAAAATCAAGCAATGCAAAAGGTGATAGTTTCACTAACAGGAATAAGAAAAAGAGATTAACGACCGAGAAGACACCCATCGCAATATTGCGGTATTGTGCCGTTTTAAAAATAATAATATATCCGAGCCAGGCATTCATGCCAAGCCAGAGCAGATAGGTTCCTTCCTGACCACCCCAGAGAGCTGAAAGTGTATAGAAGAACGATAATGTACTATCAGAGTAGTCATGAACATATCTGACGATATATTCACCTGAGAAAAAGAGGTAGCTTAAATAGATTAACGCAATTGTAATAACAACAGTAAAAAGATGATACGCTTTAAAAGCAAGATTTTCAAACTGGCTTTTCCCCATTGAAGTCAGTACAAAAAAGAGTCCGGCTAAGATGTTGAATGCAAAACCGAGGACTATCAGTAGATCGCCGAAAACATTGGGTGCCATTTTTATACTCCGGATTCTCCGACAGCTTCGTTATGTTTTTCCATATCCTGATATTCATCACCTTCACCCTGATACTTGGAAGGACATTTGACAAGCATCTGGTCAGCGACAAAAGTACCATTTTCCGGTTTACCTTTTAATACGACTGATGTTGCCTGGTCAAAATTACCCGGGACAACACCGTAATATACGACATGCATCATTTCTGAACCGACTTTTGTTTCAGCTTCTGCATCATATATAGCAAATTCCAAACGGGAATCATCAGCATTATAGTTTACCTGATCAAAATCTATTTTCCCCATAACCTGTACGGTTTTTGATGACAGTCTTGCTTTATCAATTGATACATACTGGATTGTGGTATCTAAAAATGCCGAAGCACCCCATACCATAAAGAGTACAATAATCACACCACCAATAATATACTTGGCTTTCATTTCATTTTCTCCTCAAGTTTTTTTACTTTTTTATCGACACCAAACACATAAAAAAACAGTCCAACCCAGACTAAGAGTGTTACCGCTAAAGCGACGTAATTTCCATCCATTTAAAAGTCCTCCTGTTCAACCTGATTACGAGCCATCAGCTGTACCCGTTTGCCAATGTTAAACAACCAGAAGTAAAATATTGTAAATAGTCCCAATGATGAGAAAAAGATTGTCCTGACCATCGGGGACATCGTAAATTTCATATTTTCGTCAATTATCGAATCCTCGGGATGCAGAGAAGGCACCAGTCTCGGAACGATAAAAATCAAAAAAGGAACTGTAATAAAAGCAAAGATAGAATAGACTGCTGAAAGAGAAGCTCTTTTCTCTTCGACATCTACAGCACCTCTGAGAGCAAAATAGGCTCCATATATTAACAACAGAATGAAGATAGAAGTTTCCCTTGGGTCCCAATTCCAGAATGAACCCCAGGTAACTTTAGCAAATGTTGCCCCGGACAGGGTTGCCAGCAAGCAGAAGACAAAACCTAATTTTGCGGCGACCAGTGCTTTGTCATCTTCATGAATATCTTTGGTTTTGAGATACTTAATAGAATAAATCATCGACATAGCAAAAGCTATGACGCAAATCCATGCCTGAGGGATATGATAGTAGAAAATCCGGCTTGATTCGCCAATCATTTTTTGCGGTGCCGGTGTTGTAAATGAGTACACAATCATGACCGACATCAAGATAAATAATGCTGATTTCCACCACATCTTTCGAATTCCTTACCGTTTCCTATTTCTTGTAAACCATTATACAGTATAATTATTAAAAAGCAACTAAATTTCTCACTTTGCTCTATTTTTCACAAGCTGATGATAGATTATTCGCGCCAGACAAACTTAAAAAGAAGTATTGAAGCTGTAGTCATAACAACAACATAGGCGATTAGAAACTGAACTTCTGAAGAGGTATCTGCAAGGGTCTGATTATCAAAAATTTTCTCAGATGCTGAAACCAGAGACATCAATAAGACCATCAGAATCGGAAAAGAAAGTACCGCAAACAGAGCACCTTTGGTTGAAGCTTTTGCGATAATTGCAGCAACAATAGTAGTTGCTGAAACGAGTCCGAATACACCTAAAACCAATACAACCAGAAATGGAAAGAGATTATTCGTCGGGGCATCGGTAAATATGAAAAACATCGGAGTTATGATCAAAGTCATCATTGTCAGTAGAGTCAGATTGAAAAACAGCTTGCCGAGATAGATAGAATCAGCATCCGCTGTCAATTTCAGTGCCAATGATGTTCCCGTCTCCTCCTCGCGGATGAAAGTCTGGGCAAGTCCCGACATTGCCGAGAAAAACATGATTACCCAGAACAGTGCTGACATTATCTTCGGAGAGAGATTACTTTGTCCTAAAGAAAATGAAACAACGGCGAGGGTCGTCACACCAAACATCAGGATTGCGTTCAGTGCTGACCTTGTACGGAGCTCTAAACGCATATCTTTGAAATAGACAGCCAATGAACGGCTAAGTAAGCCTGCAGAGCTTTTCGGCAAGTTCATACTCCTCTTTTTCATTGGTTGCTATAATGATAATTGTATCTTTGCGGTATTCTTCGACTAGATCAAAAACTATTTTTTTACCAGCTTCATCAAGATTGGAAGTCGGTTCATCTAAAAAGAGAAATTCCGGTTTTTTCAATAGGGCGACTGCATATTTAAGCCGTTGTTTCATACCCGAGGAATAGCCTAAGACATAATCCACTCCTCTCCCCTCAAGGCCGACTTTTGCAAGGAGGTTGTTTATCTCTTTTCCGGTGATAGTATTACCGGCAACGGTTGTGAAAAACTTAAGATTTTCTTCAGCAGTCAGATGATCATACAGATTCAAATACGGAGAGACAAATGATGTAGTAATCCTGTAATGGTTATCATCCAGTTTTTCTTCGCCATTGCTATATGTCACAGTGCCTCGTGATGGAACTAACAATGACAATAAGACCTTAAGAAGAGTTGATTTCCCTGACCCGTTTGAACCGACGACAGCGATTGAATCACCGGTTTTTAGTTCAAATGAGATTTTAGAGAAAACTTTCCGTTCACCGAACCGTTTTCCAAGATTGTCAACATCGAGCTTATACATAGTTGAGATAAACGGAAGAAATTAAGGAATAATCAAGAAAAAACCGAGAAAAATGAAAAAAGGGAACAGAAGTATCTGTTCCCTGAATAAATTTAAAATTGAAACCTTCTTATTTTTTGCTCATTACCCGGTACATCCGTTTGACCGGAAGTGAGATACGGGTACCGACACCATCACCGAGTTCTATTGTAAATGACTGTTCAAACTCTGATTCGATTTTGTCTTTATGTACCATGATATGCCCTTCAGCTGACTGACCAGCTTTGACTTCTTTGGGAAGATCGACATCAAAGTTTTTCCCAGCACCATCAACCAGTTTAATCGACATATCTTTGTCTGATTTATTCTGGATTGAAAATGATGCTTTTCGTCTGGGTGCCTCGGTGAACTGGGAAACATCAAGTTTGTACGGTACAAACTGAGCCGGTTCGATCGATTCCGGATCCGGCATGATTTCGGAATCGATTCTCAAATAGATTCGTTCCTCTGAATCATTTATCTGAATATACGGTTTTTTAGAGACATAACCGCGAAATGATTTTGCTGAAAAAATAATTTCAATCGATGTTGAATCGCCGGGAGCAATAACAGAATCCTGCAAAGGAGCTTTTGTACATCCGCATCCGGGGACAACCTTGGTAATATGTACCGGTTCATTTCCGGTAGCTCTAATCCAGAACGTATGACTGACGGCAGTATGCTGGGGAAGTTTACCAAAATTAAATTCCTTTTCGGAAAAAGATATTGTAGACTCAGCAAACGCAGCCTGGGCTAAAATAACAATACAGATCGAAGCAATTATCGTTTTAAACATCCTACGTTACTCCTTTGAAAATTTAACCAATAATATTAAAAAGTCGATTCCAGCGGACTTTTTGGAAAAAATGTACCGCATTATAAATAAACATCCTCGGAACTGATAACGGATCATCTATGGAAACATCGGGTGAAGGATAATTATCATCAGACCAGGACCAGTGAATCATCATCGCCTCACCTAAGACAAGTTCATATGGTACGGCAAGAAACCAGCGGGAGTCTTGAGAATTATCCCTATTATCACCCATCATAAAATAATGATCTTTGGGAACGACATATGGTCCCCAGTTATCGGGTGAATCGGCACCACCGGCTCTGCGGGGGGCACTATAATCTTTAATAAGTTTACCATACTCAGGAAGTTCCTGTGCTTCACCATTGAGATAGAGAATTTTATCTTTTACCTCAACGGTATCACCGCCAACAGCTACA
>QQUK01000034.1 GCA_008501655.1 Calditrichota bacterium | reverse complement strand
ATTAAAAATCATTTTAGCTCGTCAAAATCTTCCAAAGCGAAAAAAAAAAGCCTAACCGGTAAAAAAATACTTATCACAGCCGGTCCAACACGGGAACAGATCGATCCGGTAAGGTTTATTTCAAATAACTCATCCGGGAAAATGGGATTTGCTCTAGCTGAGGCTGCCATAGAATTAGGGGGAGAAGTAACCCTTGTTTCAGGTCCGACTTCAATTTCGCCACCTAAAGTAAATCATTTAATCAGTATCCAAACGACCGATGAACTCTATAATGCGGTAAAAAAACAGATTACCAAATGCGATGTCTTGATTATGGCTGCTGCCCCGGCAGATTTTAAACCGGCAGAGAAGAAAAATAATAAAATAAAAAAAACAGATAATACACTTTCTTTAAACTTAGAACCGACTCCTGATATATTAAAAGAAATCTCAAAGTTATCCACAAAGAAAAAACCGATTATTATAGGTTTTGCATTAGAGACTGAAAATGGTATCGCTAACGCCAAAAAGAAACTGAAAGAGAAAAATCTCGATATGATTATCCTCAACCAGACTGGAAAAGGCAGAGCATTCGAATCAGATACCAATCAGGTCACCGTTATCCGCCCGAAGATGAGACCGTTGGAGCTTGAATTAGATTCTAAGGCAAATATTTCTGTAAAGCTTCTTGATATTATCATAGATATATTGTAAGTTAATTTCTCTAAGGAAAAACAAATGAGTGATACTATTAATTTACAAGACCTTCTCCGTCGTGCCTTTCAATCGCAGATTGAACTGGGTATGAATGAGTGTGTCATCTCTCCGGAGAACCTGAAAAATAAAACTTTGGCAATACAGTCAGAGGCTCAGGTTGTTACACCGCAGCAGGCTCTTGGAAATAGTCAGGAAACAACAGCAGCTTTTCCATCGCTTGAGGCACACAAAGATGCGATTTGTAATTGTCAGCTCTGTCCCCTTGGAAAAACACGGAATAAATTTGTCTATGGTGTCGGTAATCCGAATGCAGATATTTTGTTTATCGGAGAAGCTCCCGGCGCTGATGAGGACAGACTCGGCGAACCGTTTGTCGGCAGAGCCGGACAGCTGCTGGATAAAATCTTAGCTGCGATTCAAATGTCACGTCAGACAGTATATATCGCAAATATCTTAAAATGCCGTCCACCACAGAACCGTGACCCGCAACCGGATGAGATGGAACTCTGCTTCCCATACCTCTACGAACAGGTTCATCTGATTAAACCAAAACTAATTTGTACTCTCGGGCGTATTGCCTCGCAGGCACTCCTGAAGACGACTACGCCGCTCGGAAAACTCCGCAACAACTGGCAGTTTTTTGAAGATATCCCGGTCATTGTAACTTATCACCCGGCGGCACTTCTCAGATTTCCTTCGTATAAAAGGGATACATGGGAAGATATGAAAAAACTAAAAGCAAAATACGAAAGCATGATATAAATGGCATACAGAGAACAAAGAAAACAATCATCCTCCCCGGATAATATGACATCACCGCATTCAATAGATGCCGAACGTTCGGTGTTGGGTGCAATTTTAAAAGACCCTGAAGCTATTGCGATTGTCTTTGAAGTTCTCGATTCCCCCGATCATTTTTATTCACCGAAACATCAGATTATCTTTTCAGCAATACTCAAGCTCAATGAAAAAAGTGAACCGTGTGATGTTACAACCGTTACCAATGAACTTCAGATATCAAGTGAACTTGTTGCTATCGGCGGTCGTGTTTATTTAGTACAACTGCTTGAAGATGTCGCAACTATCGCAAATTTGAAATATCATTGTGATATCGTCTTAGAAAAGTCTCTTTTGAGAAAACTTATCAATACTTCAACAGAAATTGTGAAAAGCTGTTATGCATCGGAACTTCCTATCGATGATCTGTTAAACAATGCTGAAGCAAATATCTTTTCAATCTCACAATCCCGGCTTAAAAAAGGGTTCATTCCTATAAAAGAGCTGATGCCGAATACTTTTGCCGATATTGAGAATCTGCAATCCGAAGATTCCTCACTTGTCGGATTAAAGACCGGCTTTAATGATATTGACGTTATGACCAACGGTTTACACAGCAGTGATTTGATTATTGTAGCGGGTCGTCCCTCGATGGGTAAGTCATCGCTTGTTATGAATATGGCTGAGCATGTCGCCGTAAAACATGGGAAATCAGTCGGCGTTTTCTCTATCGAAATGTCAAAGGAATCGTTAGTCTTAAGAATGTTATGCGGTCGGGCAAGAATTTCCCAGCAAAAATTACGTTCCGGAAAATTATCTGATAAAGAATGGGAGCAGTTATCACCGGCCGGAGGAATCTTAGCAGAATCTCCGATTTACATTGATGACTCACCGATGATTTCTCCATTGGAGATGAGAGCGAAAGCAAGAAGATTACAGGCAAAAGATAAAAATCTCGGACTAATTATTGTCGATTATATACAGATGATGCACTCAACTGGCAAATATGAAAACAGACAGCAGGAAATGTCTTCAATCTCAAGATCGATGAAAATTCTGGCTAAAGAGCTTGAGGTTCCGGTTATCGTCTGTTCCCAGCTGTCTCGTAATGTCGAATCAAGACCGGATAAACGACCGATGCTTTCCGACCTTCGTGAATCAGGTGCTATCGAACAGGATGCCGATCTTGTTATGTTCGTTTTTCGTGAGGAACATTATATGGCTCATGTTGAAAAAACAGATCCGAAATTCCAGCAGGTCGAGGGTAAGGCAGAGATTATAATCGCAAAACAGAGAAACGGTCCGACAGGTGTTGCTCACTTAGCTTTTGTAAAAGAGTTTGCCCGTTTTGAAAACCTTGCTCCGGGATATCGTGAGGTTCCACCGGGTGTTGATCCGGTTGATGATACACCCTCCCCATTCTAAAGGATGAGATGAATATAGGGCTTGAACAACTTGGCAGACGGGGGATGATGTTTGTCCGCAAAATCGGTGGGCTTTCGATGCTCTCTGTTCAGTTTGTCAATTCCCTGAAAAAACTGCATCGTTCTATCCCATTGGTTTTTGAACAGCTTTATTATCTCGGCGTCCGATCACTACCCCTGATAATTATCATTTCAGTATTTGTCGGTGCAGTATCTGCATGGCAGGCGGCATATCAGTTTAAATTTATTGGTGCACCGCTTCGTTTGCTTGGGCAAGCTGTAGGTAAGGCTGTTGTCATCGAACTTGCGCCAGTACTTTCAGCGATCGTGTTTGCCGGACGTGTTGGTGCCGGAATTACCGCTGAACTGGGCACAATGCGGGTCACCGAACAGATTGATGCCCTCGAATCAATGGGCATTTCTCCAGTACGATATTTGGTACTACCACGGGTAATTGCATGTCTCTTCATGGTTCCCTTTTTAGTCGTATTTGCTAACTTTATCGCAATTATGGGTGCACTTATTGTTGCCGTTAACGGAGTGGCTATATCATCGGAGACTTTTCTTAATGGCTTTAAAAATTCTTTTGAGTTTCAGGACCTGTTTAACGGACTCATAAAAGCTTCTGTATTCGGCTATATCATCGGTATTGTCGGGTGTTATGAAGGTTTTAATGCCAAAGGCGGAGCATCCGGAGTCGGACAGGCAACTACAGCAGCTGTTGTGATTTCATCAGTGCTCATCTTAATCTTTAACTTTATCTTTGCAGTCATTCTTTTCAGGATATAATTATGGCAGACAGATTTTTAGAACTTCATCAGATTAAAAAATCATTCGGTCGTCAGACGATTTTGAATAACCTGAATTTGACCGTAAACCGAGGAGATGCTGTTGTAATTATCGGTAAGTCGGGTGAGGGGAAATCAGTTCTGCTGAAACATCTGATAAAACTTATCACACCCGATGAAGGTGAGGTAAGGATTGAAGGTGAAAACATTCTGCAGATGGATTTTAATGAGTTAAGTATCGTCCGCAGGCGTTTTGGGATGCTTTTTCAGTCAGCAGCTCTTTTTGATTCCATGACCGTAGCTGAAAATGTCGGACTTGGGCTTAAAGAATCGCGCACTTATAGTAAAGATGTGATTGACAATATTGTGATGGAGAAGTTATCTATGGTAAATCTTGCTGATGCCGCCGATAAAATGCCGTCGGAACTGTCCGGTGGGATGCGCAAAAGAGCAGGGTTGGCAAGAGCGATAGCACATAGTCCCGAGATTATGCTGTACGATGAACCGACAACCGGCCTGGACCCGATCACAGCTGATATGATTAATAATTTGATTGTGAATCTGAATGATAGGTTAAATGTGACATCGGTGACGGTCACGCACGATATGAAATCCGCTTTTAAAATTGCTGACAGGATTGTGATGCTGTATCAGGGGAAAGTCGCCTTTGATGGTTCTGTTGAAGAGGTCAAAAATACGACAAATGCGATGGTTAAACAGTTTATAACAGGTTCCTCAGAAGGACCGATTACGGAATAAAAATGGCAATAAGCAAAAAAATGAAATCAGCTTTTTTCTGCACCCAGTGCGGTGCAGAACATGGTAAATGGCAGGGACAATGTAAAGAATGTAACGAATGGAATACGCTTGCCGAAGAAAAAGTTGCCGTCTCAAAAAGTAAAAGAGTTCAGATTACCGAATCGGAAATAAAAAAAATAACAGATATTGAAGTCAGCTCGAAAATCGGCTATAAATCCGGAATCAATGAATTCGACCGTGTCTTAGGCGGACATCTTCTCCCGGGTATGACGATTCTCCTGGGTGGTGAACCGGGTATCGGCAAATCGACCCTTATCCTGCAGGCTGCCGAATCATACTCAAGTCTTGGTCTGAATGTTCTTTATGTCACCGGTGAGGAATCTCTTTCCCAGCTGAAAATCCGCTCCAACAGACTTGCTGT
>QQUK01000214.1 GCA_008501655.1 Calditrichota bacterium | reverse complement strand
TTAGTTTCGGTAGGACTTGCTATGTGACAAGTGACGTAAGACGATGTACCACGTCAATATGATGTTAGAAATAAATTTACTTCCCAAAAGTTATCAGAAAAGCAAGTTTGATTTTTCTTTAGGAAAATCAGGCGTTTATGCTATTGCTGCAGCTGCGGTGATTGTAATCATGTTGATTTCGGTAACATTTTATCAGAAATATCAGATATCACAACTTGATGAAAATATCCAGCGTGCTAAGCAGAGAGCTGCTATGCTACAAAAAGATATCCAGCTTGTTGATGCTTTATCAGAAGTAAAACAGAAAGTTCAGAGAAGAATGCAGGCTGTTGAACAACTTGATTCACACCGTTCAGCCTGGGTTCGTATTTTGGAAAACTTCGCTAAAAATATTCCGGAATTTGTCTGGATGGGTAAATTCGAAGAACAGCCTATAGTTGTCGTAACTCCAAAAAATAAAGGTAATGAAAACGACAAAAAAGAAGCTCCGAAAAAACAAAATGATCCTTCAACTCCAACTGTCCGTCAGGCAGATGTTGAAGGGTATGCTTTTACATTAAATGCTCTCGCTTCTTTTATGATTAACATGATGCGTTCCGATTATTTTGAGAACGTTGAATTGAAATCGAGTCAGGAAATCGAACTTGAAGAAAAGAAAACTTACCAGTTCGTACTCTCCTGTGATGTCCATTATCTCTCTGATGAAGATTTAAGAAATAAAATTGCTGCTGCAAATTTAGATAATAAACAAGCGGCTTCAACAAGCCATAAAAGCTTAAATTAGGATACTTTGATATGGATATAAAAGATTCCAAAACGCAAAAGATCATCTTAGGAGTCCTTGCTTTAGTGATAGTATGCTACTTCTGGTACTCACGTCTCTATACGGTGAATTCTAGCCAGATTGAGATGAAGAACCGCGAGTTTGAAACTATTACAACAAATCTTCGAAATGTCGAAATGAAAGCAAAATCTTTAGATGCCCTTAAACTTGAGTACAAAGAGTTGTTGGCAAACTACAACGAAATCGAAGAGCTGCTTCCGGAAGTAAAGCAGATACCGTCATTTCTGGTACAACTGCATACAGCTTCTTCATTAACCGGAACAAAAATAACCAAAATCCAGCCTCTGGCCAGTGAAGTTGTCGACTTCTATAATGTAGTATCCTTTGAAGTCGAACTCGATGGTACCTACCATGATTTTGGTAAGTTTATAAGTTACGTAGCCAACTTCCCGTTTATTACTAATGTGTCTGATGTAACACTGACTGCCAAAAATGTTTCAATTTCCGAATCTGCTGCCAAGGAAAAGGACCAGATTTCTGAAATTAAAAAAGAAGAGACAATGACAGCTGTTTTCAGACTATCTACATATTATGTCTTAGAAGAAGAACGGCTGCAAGAGCTGAACATATAGGAGTGTGATCGTGAAAAAGATTTTTATAACAACTATTGCGTTAGCTCTGATCCTGACCTCAATTAGTTTTGCCTCACAGGTAACAGATGTAGAGCTGAACTATTCCGAAGGATTTACAGTCGCCAAAATAAATATTGATGGTGATGTACGCTATACGCATCAGACCGTAATAGCCAAAGACGGGAAACCGTACCGGGTTATAGTTGATATTCTATCAGCGACCCATGAACTCGGGGCTAAAAACTTTTACAACTTGCCGGCTTGCCCTGTAAAGGCTATCCGTTCAAGTCAGTATTCTGTCTCACCGGAAAAAGTCGTCCGTCTTGTGTTTGATATGGATGCAGAAAGAGTATATAGAATAGATTCCGATTTACATTCGGTATCATTGTATTTCTCTGATAAATCAACCCCAAAATTTGCCAACTGGTCATCCTCAGCCTCCTCTGTAACTCCTTCTGCTAAACCTACGCAGAAACCGCAAATGAAAACAGCCTCCGTACCGGCAAATGAATCCAAATCGACGAAAGAACTGAACTCAGCTATTGATAATGATAGAATGCTTTCTCTCTCAGGTAAATCTTCACCGGTTCCGGATGGTCCAAAAGTTGATAAACCTGCGCTGAATAATCAAACTGAGAAAAACAATAATGACTTAGCAAAAGCCGAAGCTGCCAGGTTAGCTAAAATTGAAGCTGATAAAAAAGCAAAATCCGAAGCTGCCAGATTAGCTAAAATTGAAGCTGATAAAAAAGCAAAAGCTGAAGCTGCCAGATTAGCTAAAATCGAAGCTGATAAAAAAGCAAAAGAAGCTGCTAAATTAGCACAAGCTGAGACGGCTAATAAAGAAGTATCCCAGCCGGCCAAAAAATCAGTGGCATCTAAAAGCAGTAGTAAACCTGCTCAGAAATCTGCTGTGAAAAAATCTTCTAAACCGGTAGTCGCAAAAACTCCGGCTGTTAATAATGCTAAAAAAGAAGATAAATCTAAAACATCACGTTTTCGGAGAAACCCGGTTTCCAATAAAATCAGAGGAACCATGGTTGCTCAGTTTCCGAAACGTTTGGTTATAAAATATCAGGCAAAAGCTCATCGTGATCCTTTTGCGACTTTGATAGATGAATCAAAAAAATATAACAACCCGGTCGAAGCACGAATTCCAAATGTTGAAGGTCTGAAACTTGTTGGTATTATTCAGTCTGAAAACAAAGGTAACAACCGGGCTCTCTTTGAAGATAATGACGGATATGGGTACATTCTCAAATCCGGCGATAAAGTCCGCAAAGGGTATGTTCTCCGTGTTGATGCAGCCCGGGTATATTTCCAAATATTTGAATACGGCTGGAGCCGTACTGTGGCTTTGAACTTAGAAAGCTAATGAAAGGCAGGTTTTACATATGAAAAGAACTACATTCAGCAAAATTATTCTGTTAGGAGCATTTGTACTGCTTTCGATGAGTAGTATGCTTGTTGCAGCAGATGCTGAAAAAAATCCATCTGAACCGATTAAAAATCTGCAGTTTCAGTCTGCCGATATAAACTCGGTTTTAACATTCCTCTCGGATTATGGGAATGTAAACGTTGTTGTATCCCCTGAAGTCAAGGGTTCAGTAACGATTAAACTTAAAGATGTTCACTGGCGCACTGCTATGGACATTATCGGAAGAACATACGACTTAGCTGTTGTAGATGAATCCGACGGTTATATCAGAGTACTTCCGGCAGAAAACTATCGGAAAGAGATTACCGAAAACGAAAAACATCTCAAAGACAAACGTGAACTTGCTGCATTAAAAACTGAAATCGTAAAAGTTGCCAACTCAACTTCTGACGATATCGTTGAAGCAGTAAAATCCTTAATGACGGATCGTGGAAAAGCTTCATCAGATTCCCGTTCCAACTCAATCATCATTCAGGAAGTCCCGAGTAACATGCCGACAGTCTTGGATTATATTTCCAAACTTGACCAGCCGGCAGCTCAGATTAAAATATCCACCCGTTTACTGGAAGTCTCAAACAGAGTTCTTGAAGAACTTGGTGTAAATTGGGAAGTAAATGGTACATATACAACTGAATCTGGTCGATCTTTCCCGCAGTCAGCTTCGATAGATGCTAACCGAACATCCGATGCCGCCGGTACATATACTGTACAGGCACTCCAAAAAGGCTGGGATGTTGATGCTATTGTACAGGCTGTAGTTAAGGATGACAGAGGCAGAATCATTGCTCATCCGGAAATCACCACTATTGATAATAAAGAAGCGAAAATTCAGATGGGTCAGAAAATTCCGGTTAAACAGTTTGATGAATCCGGAAACCTCGTGATTAAATTTGAAGAAGTAGGTACTATCTTAACTGTAACTCCGCATATCACTGCAGAAAACCAGATTTTGATGGAACTTGCTCCTGAACGTTCAACTTACGAATTCGATCCTAACGGTGTTATTATTAATACAAGTAACGCTAAAACAACTGTTATCGTATCAAACGGACAGACAGCTGTAATCGGTGGTCTGACAACTGAAGATGAAGTTGAATCTGAAATTGGTGTACCGATTTTAAAAGATATTCCGATTATCGGAAGAATCTTTAAGTATACAAATAAAAGAGTCGAAAGCAGGGATCTCGTAATCTTTGTGACTCCGACTATCGTTGAAAACGAACTTGCTATGAATGATTCAGAGGAAGCCAAGAATTAAGTTTTCGATGGATGGAAGTTATTCAAACCCTCTCTTTTGTAAAGAGGGGGTTTTTTAAAAAATTGTTTAGTAAAAGTAAAATTAGTGAATACACAGGAGCTATTATGTTAAACAAGAAAAATCCGTTTTGGTATGTCGGTATAGCCGTCGTTCTCTGCAGTCTGCTCGTTTTTGTCGGGTGTGACAGCAAATCAAGTTCAGAGAGCAGCAGCGGTGATTCGACTTCCGGAACAACTGTATCCGTATCAACAAGCCCGGCGTCTATTACTCAGAATACTACGTCAATTGTTGAAGCAACCGTAATTTCAAACTCTACCGGTGTAGCCGGTCAGATTGTTACTTTCACGGTAACCCCAGCGACAGCAGGTTATTTTACACCGGCATTTGATACAACCGATGCTAATGGTGTCGCTGCTGCAGTATTTACCGGCACAAACGTCGGTACTGCTACAATAGCATGTACTGCCGGTGGTTCAACCATTGGTACTTCTGTCATGTCCGTAGTATCCAGCACCCAGACCGGCGGTGACGGTAATGTCGATATCTCAACATCAGACGCAACTCTTTTTGCCGATGGTGCCGATACATCGATGATCACCGTTACTCTCCGTGATGGAAGCGGTAACCCTGCTCCTGATTCAACATTAGTTAAATTAGTTGCCGGTGAAAAATTTGTCGATTTAGACGGTAACGGCTATTGGACAAACGGTGTCGATTCAATCGTTTCCGATGCGAACGGTAACGGACTTTGGGATGCACTTGGTATTATCCAGTCATCA
>QQUK01000026.1 GCA_008501655.1 Calditrichota bacterium | reverse complement strand
GACTTTTCGCCTAAGAAAATCACGATTTCGACTTCAGGAATCACTCCGAAAATAAAAAAACTTGCAGATTCCGGTTTAAAGGCAAGGCTAGCTTTGTCACTGCATGCTGCAACGCAGGAAAAACGGGTTAAAATCATGCCGGTGGCTGAGACTTTCGGACTGGAAAAACTGATGAAAACAATCAAATATTATACAGAAAAAACTCGAACCAGAGTAACTCTCGAGTATATAATATTCAAAGACTTTAATGATACCAAAGAAGATATAAAAGCATTGGCAAAACTAATACACGGCATCCCCTGTAAAATAAACCTGTTGGCTTATAACCCCGTTGATGGTCTCGATTTTGAAAGACCTTCTGACGAAAGAGTTGACTGGTTTGGTAAAGAACTTGCACCTAAAGTTCCAGCGGTTACTATACGCAAAAGCAGGGGACGGGATATTGATGCTGCCTGTGGACAGCTTGCCGCAAAACAGAGACTAAGGAGAGACATGCATGCATAAAGTATCAAAAATTATTATTCTAACTCTAATACTCATCCTTCCAATCCAGATATTGGCTGCCCAGGGTGATATTTATGTCGGTGATGTTACAATTTCTGAGATGAAGTGGGGGAATAAGAATTTTGTCATAGAACTTGTTAATAAAACCGACCTGCTTAAATATATCGTAGTTCAGTCAGATTTGAAATTCAAAGGTACATATTTAAATCCGGAATTTCAGAAGTCATCAACATTTGTATTATACCCTGCTGATTCTGTAACAATTAAACCGGATTTGTTTATCCCCGGTAACTATGGAGATGCTACAATTAACCTGAACCTCTATGATGTTATTGATACTCTTGATGAACTTATGCCCTGGCAGAATTTTTATAAACAACCGTTCAATCTCAAATTTAAACCGACTGATGCAGTTTTTCCATACCTGCAGGAAAAAATAGTTCTCCCCCAGCGGGTGGATGTACATCCTTATTTCAATTATGAGTTTTCCCGTCTGTTGATTGATTTTCTGAAAGAGGGAAAGTCTGCCGAAGATATTGCAGAAATGACACAAAGTTCTATTGAATATGTTCAATCGGAAATTGATAAAATGGTCGACCGGAAACTTGTGTCCATCGCTCCTTCAGGTTATAAACTGAACTTTGCGGTGATATCTCTTGCTGAGGCTGAGGATGCCCGAAAAATCGCTGAAAAATATGCTGATGAGTTAGCTGCCCAATTGGCAAAAAATATATCAGGATATCAGGGAGTTTTAGATTCTTTGATTGCTGAAAAAATAATTCCGAATGACAGTAATGATTTTATAAGCGGGGCCTCTCTGTTATTTAAGAAAACACCGATGGTATCTACCATGGTTCTCTGGTATGAACTCGGAAGAAAATTTATTACCCGCACGGCACCGCTTCTTATTTATGACGGGAGTGATATATGTGATGCCTCAAATGTTCAATATATGTATGCCGTAAACGGCGGTGATTATTTTGTGGGGAAACATTTTTTTGGACTCTTTTTAGGACCGGAGACATATTCTCTGATGTTCACTCATGATGATCTGGTTATCAAATGTGAAGATGAGTATATGGAAACTTTACATGCGTCCCATGCTGGCGTATGGAAATATGACCACCCCAATTATCCTGAGTATTTTATTGTTGATACAAATAAAGTCAGACCGTTTATAGATGTAATGACAAAAGGAACCGATCAGATTTTAACCTCAGCTTATGATGAGATGAAAGCTAACGCTAATACTCACAAGCAGAATCATGTTTTTATAGGACAAAGATTCTGGTTCTGGAATCTGGTTGCAACCCTTACATTAGATAAACTGTATGAACAGTCGGTCTTAAATAAACGGGGAAATGGATTTTTCCGGTTTGATAAATTAAAAGGATAAGAAATTGCGTTTTCTAAAATCTATGTTATTGCTTTCTCTGTTCGGAATTGTCTTAGTTAATTGCGGAACAAAAACTCCACCGAGAGATCATATTCCGGCGATTAAAGCGAATCTGTTAAAACTGCAGGAAGCTGTTAAAAACCAGAACAGAGTAGTTATTGACTCAGTGCTGTCACCCACGATACTTGAAAAAGGTCAGTCGTCTGACTCATTGTTAAATTATGTTTACAGCAAAGATCGGTTTGAGTTTGAACAATTCGGCCAGGCATCGATAACATATACTTTTGATAAAGGTCGGATTGATTGCTATATCATGGATTCAACTCATACCAAGGAAAGACCTTTGACTTTTTTTATAGTCTTAGAACATGAGATGTGGTTGTTCTCCGGTTTTCAACAGGGGACAGATTATGAAGATTCAGTATTAGCAGATACAATGTAGTCGAATATTTCAATCTTAAAGAAGGCTTCGAAATCAGATACAAAAAAACCCGCCAGCATGGCGGGTTTTTTTATCGTCAAACAACAAGTAAAAGTAACTCTTATAGTTCAGCTTTTTTCATCCCTTTGGATAACAGGGTGGAATATTCATCTTTTGATTTGATGATATTCAAAGCTTTTAATACAGTTTCATCAGTTTTCAATACGATCTCTTCATAAACACCACGTTCACCGGCGATAGAAGAAACTATCTCACGTTTGATATTTCTTTTGATATAATCAAGGGATTCGTTAAAATCGTTAGCTTTTTCGTTTTCTATAAGAGTTTCCAGATCTTCAATAGAACCGGCAAACTGTTCTTTGGAACCATCACTTTCGATTTCCTCTTCAAATTTTTCCAAAGCAACCTGAAGTGATGTTTTGTAATCGAATTCTTTTTCTTTGATGAACTTTTTAAACTGAGCGACAACTTCATCAGTAACGACCATGTCCGGTTTTACATCAGGATGTTCTGCTACATACTGGATAGCAAAATCAAAAAACATCGATTTTCTTTCCAGATTGATTTCAATCGGTTTCCAGAGTTCGCGGTCAACTTCGACGTCAGGGATGATTCCGCCGCCGCCATAGACTACACGTCCACCGTTGGTGTAAAAAATATCTTCATCTGAAATCGACAAAGTATCGCTTTCTTCAGCTTCATGTTCTTCCATTAATGCAGCGGCTGCTGCAGAATTTCTCTTTACCTGTTTTTCCGGTTTTTGAATACACCGGCCGGATGGTACATAATATTTTGCGATAGTAAGTTTCAAATGATAGGAATCATCATTGGATATTGAGAATATATTCTGAACAAGTCCTTTACCGTACGTATTGTTACCTATGATAAGTCCGCGGTCCCAATCCTGAATAGCGCCGGATACGATTTCCGATGCTGAGGCAGTCCCTTCATCAACTAAGATGATGAGAGGTTTATCAGGATATATTGGTGGGCGGGCAGAAGAGTAATGACGTTCAGAACTTTCAAATTTTCCTTTTGTGTAGACAATTTCAGAACCTTCAGGAAGGAACAGTTCACCGGTTTCAATAGCCTGGTCCAAAAGACCACCACCGTTGGAACGTAAGTCAAAAATAAGTCCTTCGATGTTCTGAGCGTTTAATTCGGTGATAGCTTCCCGGAGTTCATGAGATGTCTCTTCAGCAAATCGTGAGAGTCGTACATAGCCGACTTCGGTGCCGGGGATTTTTCCGTAAAAATTTACTGATTTCAGAGCAATGACGGCACGTTCGACTTCAAACTCAAGCAGGTCGTCAATACCGGCTCGTTTGATTGTCAGCATGACCGATGTACCGGCTGTTCCACGCATAAGCTGAGAAGCGTCGGTTGTTGTCATTCCATCTGTCGGTTCATCATCGATTTTAAAGATGACATCACCGGCACGGAGACCTTTGCGGTAAGCCGGAGTACCTTCGATAGGAGAAACGATAATAATATGGTCGTCGCGGGCATCAATCTGCATCCCGAGACCTTCATATTTACCCTTGGTCGATTCCATCAGATTATCATAGGAGCGGGCTTCCATTAAAACAGAAAATCTATCGAGATTAGATAACATTCCTTCAATACCGGCTTTGATGATTTCTTCAGTATCAACTTCTTCCATATACTGGTTTCTGATGTTATAAGCTGTCTGAGTGAGTTTCCTTACTTCGCGGAGGAACGTATCTCTGCTGTTTTTCTTTGGTTCAATCGTTTGGGTAGTTTCTTTGTCGCCAACGTTTAAATGTACTGTATCAGCCCATAATACCGGTTCAGCCGAAGCGGTGTTCTGAACTGCTTCACCAGTACCGACAACCCAGATGAGTGCTAACGCAAAGATGGTTAAACCAAAAAGTTGTACTGTAAATCGAGCCATATATCCTCCGTAAACGGGTTATAGTCCTTTAATTACTGCCAAACCGGAGAAACGTGCTGTAATCTGTTTGACTTGTGTATTTTATACGCAATATCGTTATTACCAGTTGCAAAATATCTGCCGAGTTGAATTCATTTTTTAAATAACTGATATATATATACTTGGAGTATTTTCGGCTATTTTTGTAACTTCTCAACCGTCAATATCGTTAACTAAATATGAAAACTGTTTCACCTTTAGCAAATCTATCACGTTTTTGCTTGTAAGGAAAGTATTTTATTTAATTTGTGATTCTTTTTAAGAAAAGATATACTGTAAAATGTCTCTTGAACGTTCAAAAATAAGCTCATCTCTGTTAAATATCCTCATTCCCGGGCTTGGTCATATCTACTGGAAAGAGTATCTTTTTGGAATATTTATATTCCTGATAATGCTCATCGGGGTCATTTTGTTTGTGGTTTCGTTTTTTGTCTCTCTTTCAATCTGGGTTGTAATGCTTCTTTTAGCTCTGCCTATGATATTTTATCTTTTTACGTTTGTAGACCTCATTAAGACAATCAACCTGAAATCACCTAAAATGAAACGAATCAAGAAAACATTCTATATATTTTTAGTTGTTGGACTTCTCTTTCAATTTTTAGTT
>QQUK01000311.1 GCA_008501655.1 Calditrichota bacterium | reverse complement strand
AGTAAAGCTGATGAAAGAGCTATCCGTTTTGCTTGTTCTTTTGTCAATCTCAGTTGATTTTTCATTCAGATAATGTAAGGTATAAACGAATGAGAGACAATCACACATTTTAATACCGAAATGAGCTCACAAAAAAAGGTGATGTCAATCGACATCACCTTGAAATCAAGAAATAAAATTATTTCCAATTACTCTTTTTTGGCATTTCCATCTAAATAGTCTTTCAACGATGTAAGCAGATCAATCGGAACCGGGAAAATCATCGTTGAGTTTTTCTCCGCGGATACTTCTACAAGCGTTTGCAGGAATCTCAACTGCATCGCATTCGGAGCTGTCGCTATAATCTTGGCTGCATCGGCAATCTTCTGTGATGCCTGGAATTCACCTTCCGCATGAATAACTTTTGAGCGTCTTTCACGTTCTGCTTCAGCCTGCTTAGCCATAGCACGGGTCATCTCAAGCGGCAGGTCGACATTTTTAACTTCAACTACGGAGACTTTTACGCCCCACGGTTCGGTCTGTTCGTCGATGATTGTCTGCAATTCCGAGTTAATTTTATCCCGGTTGGAAAGGAGGTCATCCAACTCAACCTGACCGAGAACCGAACGTAAAGTAGTCTGGGCAATCTGATTTGTAGCTTCAAAATAGTTTGCAACCGAGACAATCGCATTGTTCGGATCTGTTACCTGAAAATAAAGCACGGCATTTACTTTGATTGTAACGTTATCTTTGGTGATGACATCCTGCGGAGGAATGTCATAGGTGATAACTCGAAGGTCAACCCTGACCATTTTTTCAATTACAGGGATAACATATTTAAAACCGGGACCACGAGCACCAACCAACCGACCAAGCCTGAAAATAACACCTCGTTCATATTCCTTGAAAATCTTAATACCGTTAATGAACAACAAAAGGATCGCTAACAGCATAAAGAATAGGATCATAAATGGAGTAGGCATACTAACTCCTATCTTCTTGATTTATTTTTTTAACTTTTAATTTCAAATTCTCAACAGATTCTATCTGAACTTTATCACCTTTACTAAGCGGTGCATCAGCTTCCGCTTTCCATAAAGCTCCATTTACAAAAACCATACCTTCGGAACGAGCTTCAGCTATTTTTCCTATCATTCCTTCATTTCCAATAAAGACCTGCCGTTTTGAATCTTTTACGAGCAGATACAAAGCGGCTGCTAAGAGTACACCGACAACGGTAACAACCGAAATGAGAACAGAATAGGATACCTGCAGATTTGGATCAACTGTATCAATAAGCATAGTACCTCCCAGGAATAAAGAGATTACACCTCCAACAGTCAACAAACCTTTGGAGACTATTTTTATCTCAGCGATAAACAGAATCGCCGCAAAAAGAATCAAGGCGACACCGGCATAGTTGAAAGGCAGCGTTTGTGATGAATATAATATCAATATCAGAGAGATAACGCCGACAACACCGGGAAGAATAGAGCCCGGGTTATATAATTCAAGAGTAATTCCCAGCATTGCAATCGACATCAGAATAAAGACTATATTCGGATTTGTCAGAAGGTTTAACAGTTTCTGGGCAAACGACATCTCCACGGTCACTATATTTCTTTTACTCAGATGTAAAGTCTGCGTCCCGGATTTAGTTTCTACGGTGCGACCTTCCAGTTTATCTAACAAATCAGCGATAGACTCAGCTCTCAGATCTATAACATTCTGCTCGAGGGCTTCTTTATCAGTAATATTAACTGACTCGCGAACCGCTTTTTCTGCCCACTCTACATTCCGGTTATGTTTTTCCGCATACGATTTGATTTGTGCAACAGCATCATTAGTAACTTTTTCATTCATGACTGAATCTATTTCTTCGCCACTACCGGAAACAGGATGAGCAGAGCCGATGTTAGTTGAGTATGCCATCGCTGCAATATGTGAAGCATAAGTAATATAGACACCGGCTGAACCGGCGTGAGCACCGGAAGGTGAGACATACACACATACAGGCACTTTTGAATTTAAAATTGATGTACAGATATCACGGGTAGCCGTAGAGAACCCGCCAGGGGTGTTTATTGTAATCAATACAAGGTCTGCACCATATTCTTCGGCTAATTCAATTGATTCGGTTACTCTATCATTTGTAACTGTTCCGATTGCTCCTTCAATGTCAAGACGATAGATGAGCGAATGATGATTATCATAATTCACTGAATCTTCAACCGCTTTGGATGAATCATTCTGAGCAATGGCCGTTGAAAAAGTAAACAGAACAAACAAACAGAATAGAAAGATTGAAAAAACCGAACTGAATCTATCTATTTTTTGCTGCATAAGACAACATTCCCTTCAAAGAGATTATCCTTTACATAGATACTCAAAAGAGAAGTATTTATTCAGATAAAAATCATTTAAATATCTTATTTTTCTGATATTTTACTTTACCGTCTAATATAGTCGCTAAAACGTTGACAGTGTGAAGCTTAGATATTGCAATTTTTGTGATATCAGCGGTCAATACAACAAAATCAGCTGGATATCCTTCAATCAGATAGCCCCGGCAATGTTCCTGACCAACAGCATAAGCAGCACCGGCTGTAAAATGAAACAGGGCATCCTCAGCTGAAATCTTTTCTTTAGCATTAAAAACATCACGGCTTTTCACTTTAGCCCTGGTTACAGCTGCTCTTATCCCATCCAGCGGGTCAAGTGGTTCAATCGGGACATCAGACCCAAATGCCAATGCGATATTCTTTTTCTGCAGAGTGTGAAAGATAAAAGCATTATCTCCCCTTTTCCCCCAATATTTTCGCATCATCCCGATATCTGACGGTAAATGTGAAGGCTGCATGGAGCAGACGATATTCATATCTTTGATTCGATTGAGGTCTTTCTTCTGCACAAGCTGAAGATGTTCAATCCGATGACGCGCTCCAAAATGCATATTTACAGATTCTGCGAAGGCGTCAAGGACATTAGCAACAGCTTTATCACCGATAGCATGAATCGCACAGGGGAAACCAAGTTTCCCGGCTTTTTTAATATGTTTGACCATATCTTTGACGGTTGTAACTTCGATTCCAAAGTTATCTTTGGACCCGATATATTTTTTAGAACAAAGAGCAGTCTGACTTCCAAGGGCTCCATCTGAAAATATCTTGATCCCGGCAAGTCGGAGAAAGTCGTTCCCTGTTCCATAGTAGACTTTGTTACCAACAAGGTCATCAAGTGATGCTGCCGGGAAATAATAATTAACGCGAATACCAAGTTTATTTTTTTCGGTCAATTCGGCAAAGTATTCAAATCCTTTTGGGGAGTCAAATGAATGAACCGATGTCACCCCATGTTTATATGCATGCTCTAAAGCCTGTTTATACAGTTTGTTTATTTTTGATTTTGCCGGTAACGGAATAAGTTTATAAATCAGGTTGTATGCTGCCGATTCGCGGAAGATTCCGGTTGGTTCACCGCTCTCAAACTTCACAATTGTCCCGCCAAACGGGTCTTTAGTCTGAGCATCAATTTTGGCAAGTTCAATCGCTTTGCTGTTGACCCAGGCTGAATGCATATCTTTATAAAATATAAATGCCGGTCTGTCCCCGGTTACTTTATCAAGCATCTTTTTATCAGGTTGCATATATTTTTTTAATCTATCAGGAGAAAACCCTTCTCCAATAATCCATTCGTTTTTGGAAAGTGTTTTGGAGAATAATTTAATTTTTGATAGACATTTTTCGATAGTATCAACGCCATCAAGGTGAACTTTGCCGAACGATAAAGCAAAATAGAAGAAATGCGTGTGGGCATCGGTCAATCCGGGTATGATTGTCTTCCCTTTAAGGTTGTATTTTGTATATTTTTTAAACTGTTCATCATGTTCGAGATTATTCCCCACAGCAACAATCTTATTTTTATAGACTGCCATCGAGTTGGCAACCTGCTTATCAGCCTGAGTATATATCACTGCATTATAGATCAGAGATTTAGTTTTCAAATTTATCACCTTTCACCCGAACATCGCCATTCCTCTTGGTCAATCCGATTCTATCGGTCTCCTCAAGGATCGGAATTGTATACTTCCTTGACAATTCAAATTTATCTTTTAAATCCGCAACAGTAAAATGATCTTTAGCAGTTAGACTATTTTTAATAAAAGCCGCTATCTCATTCCAGTATTCTGTTAAAAAGAGAAATTCAGAACCGCATTTGTATACTTGCTTTGTATCTATCATAAACCTGATAGCTTCTTTTGATTGTTTGACTTCGCTCACAAGTTTTGTAATTGCAGGCGGTGTGAATTTTTCTTCGGTAAGAATTGCCATTAATTTTTCATGCGCCTGCTTTACGGCGTCTTTCAGTTTTATATCAACACCGGATAAGTTAAACTTATCTCCTGTTTTCAGTAAAATACCGTTGGCAGTCATGTAGCTTATAATAATTTTTATCTTCTCTTCTTTTACCGGGAGAATTTCAACAATTTGTTCATATAAAATTCCATTAAGGTGAGATTTATCCTGTAAAAATTCCTTAATTTTATCAATGATATTTTTTCGATATAATTCAAACTGGTCCGCAAGAAAAATATATCCATCGTACTCTTCAATCTCATTTTTACTGATCAGCTGTTCAACTTGATTATTTACCGCTTTAACAGAAAAATTGACAAGGGGAAGAAAGAGTTTCTTTGATGCAATTATCTCTTTTTTTAATTCTGATTTTATCAGCATTTCAAGATTCGAATCTAACCTGTCTTTAAGATAATCATACTTACTGATCTCTTTTTTTCTGGGGAAATGTTCTAATTTATCTAATATAACTCCACCGCCGACTGTAATCATTGGTGTAGGCAGCCGGCCGATCCAATGGTCACCGATATGAGAAAGCACCGGTTCATCCAATTTCAAAAATATGATATCACTTTCACCCGGATTAAGCTGTTTCCT
>QQUK01000376.1 GCA_008501655.1 Calditrichota bacterium | reverse complement strand
ACAATGCCTCCTTACCGCTGGGACCGCCCCAAACGGAGCCAACAAACAACCCTGGCATTTTGTCGTTGTTTCAAACCCGGAAATCAAAAAACAGATCAGAGAACAAGCAGAAAATGTTGAAAATGATTTCTATAATAACAAAGCACCCGACTACTGGCTCGATGACCTCGCTCCCCTCGTAACCAACGAACACAAAGGATATCTGGAAACCGCTCCCTATCTGATTGTCATCTTTGCTCAAAAACATAAAGTCGATGAATCGGGTGAACTGGAACATCATTATTATATTAATGAATCAGTCGGCATCGCCACCGGTATGCTCATTACCGCCATCCATAACGCCGGACTTGTTTCATTAACACACACCCCTAAACCGATGTTCTTTTTGCGTGATATTCTGAATCGCCCCAAACATGAAACACCCTTTTTGATTCTGACAGTCGGTTATCCCGAAGACGGTGCCAAAGTTCCAAACATCACCAAAAAACCTCTTGATGAAATAGCTACGTTTGTTTGATTTGAATAAATAGTTAAACAAAAACAAATCAGTATCGTTACTAAGGTAGAACTCCCCTCATAAAACATAATCTTTTCAAGGAGGCTCAGTATGCGTTTCTTCTACCGTATAGCGATACTCCTCACCGTTCTACTTCTATCGCCAATCATCTATGCAGTTCCCAAATCAAACTCTGCCATATCGCATGTAACTGTCTTTCAAAATCAGGCGAAAGTTACCAGGGTTATATCAATAACAGAAAACCCCGGTACCCACCATATTACCTTCTCTCAGTTACCTATAAAACTGATACCGTCAACGCTTCGGGCATATACTGATAATAAAGATGATATTTCAATCTTAGGATTGACATATCAGACAATTACCGACGAAATAAAATCAAACAAAGACCCCTCGGATATCATTCATACACTTGACACTCTGATAAACATCAAGGAACCAAAACTGAAAGGATATCTTGAATCGTTCACTGAACAAAAACAATTCCTTTCTCAATTTACATCTACTTCAAAAACTGAAATAGAGAAAAACATTACCGAAGGTGCCATAGATATGGATACCTGGAATAATGCTTTCCAATTCATAGGAAAGAACATTAAAAACATTAATGATTCGATAAATTATTATAACAGGGAATTAAAAATATGTAGAAAGCAGATAAGTGATTTTAAATTCATATTAAAGCAAATTCAGAAAAAAGAATACAACCGATCAAAAAGTGTAGATGTGACTGTGTTAATTAAAAAGAACAGACCTGTTACAATCTATTTAGAGTATCTCATCCCTGATGCATCATGGAATCCTGTATACAATGCAAGATTAGATATGGATAAATCTAAAGTTTCATTTACATTGATGGCAGACATAAAACAGAACTCAGGTGAGGATTGGAGCAATGTTGCCGTTTCTATCTCCTCAACCAACCCGACTGAATCTGTTGGCTCCGGTCAACTTATCCCCTGGTACATTGGTAGGTATATCGACTTTTCACTGTACAACGGGATGTATGGACAGATAACCGGATCATTATTCGACAAAGAAACTAACCAACCGATTTATGGAGCATCGATTACAATACAAAATACCAGCTTCGGTGCTATTTCTGGTACTGACGGTAATTTTCTGATAAAAAAACTCGAACCCGGTGTTTATAACTTAAAGATTACCCACCTGGAATATAATACAATTGAAATTCAGGACGTGATCGTACTACCGGAGGATGACGAACCATATAAATTTTATTTAAATAAAAAAATAACCGGTATAGGAGAGGAAATCTATGTTACCGCCCATCATGATGTCCTTGATAAATTTAAAACTCAAAATGAAGTAATGCTGTCCAAAGAGGTCATCGAAAGACAACCGGTTACTACTGTAGATGAATTGTTAACGCAAGTCTCAGGAGTTGTAACAGATGGAAGTGGATATTATATCCACGGTGGCAGAGCCTTTGAAGTCGGGTATATTACAGATGGTGTATCTGTAATGAATTCAAACCCTTCTATAAAAATACACAATAAACTCCTTACACCGGTTTCTTCCCAAAACTTCCTTTTAAAAGAAGGAGTCAAACTTGACCGGGATGATTTCAAAACTACCTTCCATCTGACTCAAAAAGAATCAATCCCATCCGGAACTGATGCCAAACGTGTTTTCATTTCCGAAAACATCCTCCCTTGTAAAGTAGAAGCAATCGCTCGGCCAAAAAGAAAAGAACATGTGTTCCGGCTGGCAAGAATCACCAATCTCGACAATCTCCCGCTCTTTTCCGGGCTGGTTCAATTATTCGTAGATTCTGACTTTATCGGAAAAGCTGTCATCGCAGACTTTATTGCTCCAAACCAGGAATTTGAACTTCCATTTGGTATTGACAAAACGATAGAAATCAAAAGATCTATTGTAGATTACAAGAAAGAATTTGGTAAGTCAGATATTAAATTAAGTCAACAAATCAACATTGCAATTACAAATAATTCCGCAAAAGATATCGAACTAATCATCGAAGAACCGCTGCCGGTAACAGTCGATAAAGAAGTCAAAATCGATTTTGGAGATATTTTCCCGGAAGATTTTACCCTGTTTGAAAATGGTATAGCACAATGGGTATCAATCATCAAACCAAACATGAAAGATACAATTTCGATTCCATTCAAAATTAAATATCCAAACAATATTAATGTTACAGGTATCGAATAATTGGCAATACTTACTTTATACTGAGTTACTTTAACCTATTAAAATAGGATACGAATAAATTATATGGACATAAAACTTACTTGCTAAAATGTATCCCGAAGGCTATACTTAGAGTTATTAGAACTATTAAGTCCACTTATTAAACGCAGAATAATAAATAATTATACATTTTCAGAAAGGTAATCCAATGCGTAAATCATTCTTCATTTCGATTGTAATGGTATTATTAATCAGTTCTACCATCTTTTCAGCACCAATGACTATGGCACATCAGGGTAGACTTTTAAATGCTACCGGAATTCCTTCAACAGGTCTGTTTGATTTAACATATAGACTCTATGCTACACCTACTGGAACAGATATTCTCTGGGAAGAAACTCATACGGTTCAAGTTACAGATGGACTCTACTCAGTCGTATTGGGGACGATTACTCCTCTTGATATGTCAACTATGCCTGTTCATCCAGACTTCTTATGGATGGGAATTCAGGTTAGCTCTGATGCAGAACTTTCACCCCGGACAAAATTGAGTTCAGTACCTTCAGCTGCTGTTGCTTTAGCTCTTCAAGGAGATATCAGCACTGGCAATGGCATCTTGAACATGACCGATTCGCTTGGCGATACAACAATAGCATGGGATGCAAATGCTAGGAGGGGGATAATAAAAAACCTTCATCCTCCTGGAAATGGAACAAGTACAGCTTTTGACCCGGGTAATATTACTCTGACAAATCTTGTCGGTGATACAGCAATTGCACTGCGTATTGACAATGGGGATATTGATGGAGATATGGAAATCAAAGGGTCAGTTAATGCTACCAACATTGGAGGAGGTAAATTTTTAATAACTAATTCTGTCGCTGACACAACTTTTTCCATATTAACAGATTCCAGTGGTACAGCTCTTTATATGAATAAAGGGGAATTGATTGATGCTATAGCTAAGCTTCACATGCAAATAGATGATACAAGTGTGATTATGTTTATGAATAAAGCAGAACTGATTGATGCTATAGCCTCTGATATAGATTTGAGTATTGTACCATCAGGAGTAAGAAAGAGAGCTGCCAGAACCGGTCGAAATCCTCAGACTGGGGCAACTATAAAATTGTCATCCACTACTACCTTAAATGACACAACCGGTGTGAGTGTATCACTCAGACGGCTCGATGACGATGACGATGATGACACTGTTTTTGATATGATTGTTGATGAAGGTGGTGCTTCTCTATTTATGAACAAAGCAGAATTGATTGATGCTATAGCTTCATCAGCATCAATTGTTACAGACACCTCAAAAGCTCAGATGAACCTCTCAAAAGCAGATTCAAAGAGAGCATTGGAATCACTGGTAAACAATTCTTTAGCCAGGCTTTCATTCATAGATTCTACATTGAATGATAGTGGACTGATTGGAATTTCTCTTAAAAGTTCTGGTGGTGAAATTAGTTTGTTAAATACCCAAGGTGATTCTACCGTTACAATACGAGGTGGCGGTGGCGGAGGAGGTAGATTATTTATCTCTACTGAAGATGCTGGTGCAGGAGCAGTCCCTGGTTCTGTTGAAATTGCTGACCTTGACTCAGACGGTCAAATGGATATTCGCGTTGACGGTGATTTACAAATAGGTACATCAACTGGTACAAATATAATTTCTGTTGTACAGAGTTCTGCAACTGATCCTATCGCCGATGCCTGGACAACATATAGTTCTCGTCGCTGGAAAGAGAACATTAAAACTCTTACCGGTGCCTTAGGCAAAGTCCAACAACTACGTGGAGTTGAATACAATTGGAAAGCTGATGGAAAACATGACATTGGATTGATTGCTGAAGAGGTCGGAGAAATTATTCCGGAGGTTGTTGTATTTGAAGAAAATGGTACAGACGCTAAATCAGTAGATTACCCTCGCTTAGTGGCATTACTTATTGAAGCTTCAAAAGAACAGCAAACAAAATTAAATTCTTTGCAAACTGAGATTGATGAATTAAAAGCCTTAGTGAATAAACTTGCGCAAAACAACTTGTCAAATGGAAATTCAAGTTATAGCAGTAAGTAACCGAAGTTCCGCTTTTAACAATAAATCAAAACTGGCAGCATTCTTTCGATCCTGCCAGTTCGATATATTTATCAGGTAGAATCTATAAAGTTACAACTATTATCTCCACAATATGATTGTAGGATGACCGGGTAGCCCACCCCTTGGGGTGGGTTTCTGTTCCTCTTCCATTTTGATAGAACAATTTTACTAATACTATAGTAAACCGGGTAACCCACTGCTTGCAGTGGGTTTCTGTTCTTGTGGGAAGTAAACACTTATCGAAATTTAGATTTATTTCGGGTCTGAAACAACGTTTATTATGAATCCAAATGGAAGAGTAGTAATTATGGTATAGTCACCTTTTGAAAAATCATATAATCTGACTTCCATTTCTCTTCTTTTTAAAAAATTATCACTCAATCGACAAGTAATTAAATATTTATTTTCCTCAATTTGTAATGTTGAAATTGGGGATATATAATCCGAAGATACTCTGGAAAGTTCTTCCAGATTAGAATTAAATAATATTATTTCTTCGTTATCGCTTGAATACATTAGTATGTTGGAAGAATTTTGAGGAATAATTGGGAAAAGTCCGTCATATAGTTGTTCAAATTTATTTTTTGATATATCATACTTTTCTATATGATCATTTTTACGATAATAATAATTATTCCCCAAGCTGTCCAATCTCCCCTCTATCATTGAATTACGATAAATATTATCAAAATCGTGATATTCAGAGTCAATGAATACAACCGTATCTAGTAACATATTATAATAACAAGCTATATAATAATTCCTAGTGATTTGAATCCCCGTTTTTTTATTTAATATAATACTTAGTATATATACATTTTTGTCTAAGTTTTCATCGACAACATCTATCTCAGGTTCTAAAAATTGATTATTTATCTCATTGATTAAATTTGCTATTTTCTTATTACGTACTAAGGCGGAATCTGCCTGTTTTGCAATTTCCTCATATCTTGTACTATGTAAAAAAGGAGTATAAGGGATGTTTTTAGTATCTATTATTTTAATTTCTTCCGAATCATCCTTTGTAGAAAATTTATGAACTTCTACAGCTGGACTTATATAATCGTAATCAGAAAAGTAATAAATTTCATATTGTTTTTCCTCCGCATGTGAATTGGTAAAACAAAGGAGGACAAACATTATGGTAATCAAGTGTTTCATATATATTCATGAAGGGGCAGTCACCCCTGTCTGAACATTCCTTTAAATGTTTATCTAATTTATAACAAACCGTAAACTTTAACTATAGTAACCACTCCACATTTACCTGTCAACCAATTAAAAAGAATCCGGGTAGCCCACTGCTTGGGGTCGGTTTCTTTTCCTCATCCGTTCAGATCAAATCTAATTTACTAATACTATGTTAAAACATTACAAAGTTCAAAAATAAAAATCCAAAATACTTCGCAACTTATTCTCAAAAACCCTGTCTTATATACTACCAAAAAGAATAAACTATATAAATTTTAGGGATATCATTCATGCAGAAAAAATCAAAAAAGTATCTATACCTCATTGGGGCACTTGTCGTTATCATCACAATCGTCGGAACGGTCATCTCCTCAAATTCAGGTGATGAATTCAAAACTGTTCAGGCTGATTTAGCTTATATTGACGAAATTTCCGAAATAGTGACCGCATCCGGCCGCATTCAGCCCCAAACCAAGGTTGATATCACATCCGAGGTTTCCGCTGAAATCATCGAAATATACGTCAAAGAAGGGGATTTTATCAGCAAAGGTACCCCCCTGCTCCTGCTTGACACCATCCAGTACAAATCAGATGCCGAACAGGCTCACTTTTCATTAGAAGAAATCAATGCACGCGCTTCATCAGCAAAAGCACAGTTTGAAAAAGACGAAAAAGAATTCAACCGCCAAAAATCTCTGTTTGCTAAAAACTTAAGCTCTGAAACCGAGCTTATCGATGCTGAATACGCTTTCAAAAACTCCAAAGCAAACTACGAAGCATATCAGGCTCAGGTTAAAACCGCCAAAGCACGCCTTGATAAAGCCGAAGACAACCTCCAGAAAACACTCATCACCGCCCCGATGGACGGCGTCATTATATACCATGAAGCCGAAGTCGGCGAAATCGCCCAGGCTCAGACATCGTTCACGCAGGGTAAAACCCTGATGACAATCGCTGATTTAGCTGTTTATGAAGTTGAAGTCGATATTGATGAAACCCAGATTTCAAACGTTGCTATTGGACAAAAAGCTGATATCCGCGTTGATGCTTTTGATGATTCCGTTTTCACCGGCTCAGTAATAGAAATCGGTAATTCAGCATCGGTCTCCGGTCAGGGAACCGAAGAATACACAACATCTTTCCGGGTCAAAATCAAATGCGATGCAACCGGTGCAACAATCCGCCCGGGAATGTCAGCAACCGTTGACATTACCACCGCCCATAACCCCAATGCTCTTTTAATTCCCTATGCATCCGTTGTCGTTCGTGAATTTGACCCCGACTCACTTGAAAACAGCACAGAAGAAACAGAAACAAAACAGAAGTCAGGTGAAGTCAACGCCGCACCGGCACCACCTAAAAAAGATAAAAAAGAAAAAGAGAAGATCCGCGGTGTATATGTCATCAACAATGGCAAAGCACATTTCAAAGCGGTCACTACCGGAATCGCTGATGAACAGAATATAGCCGCACTTGAAGGTCTCACTCCCGGTGATACCGTTATTTCCGGTTCATTCAAAACACTCCGTGCCCTTGTTGAAGACGATCAGGTACAGGTCGACGAAGTCTCCAAAGAACGCATGAACGAAAGATAAGAATTAATCCATGATAATCTGGCTCTCTATACTCGGTGAAGCAATCTCTGCCCTTTGGGCAAACCGTCTCAGGTCATTTTTAACCATCCTTGGAATGGTTATGGGCGTGACATCGGTTATTGCAATCGTATCCACCGTCGAAGGGATGCAGGCTAATCTGGAAAATGCTGTCCACTCACTCGGTCCCAAATCATTTATGGTAACCCGCATGGGCGTCGGCATGACCATGGAGCAGTACCTCGAACGACTCCGCCGTAAAAAATTTACCCGAGGCATGATTCCTTTTATCAAAGAAGGCTGCCCCGACTGTGAAGAAGTCGGTGCTGAATCTTACGCAGGTAAACACGTTAAATACGAAGGCAAACGGATGCGCTGGGTCGACATCGAAGGGCAGACTCCAAACATTCTTGCTATTACCGGTCGTGAAGTCGCTATGGGACGGTTTCTTTCCTGGGAAGATGACAAACGGAGACGCAAAGTTGCCTTTATCGGACACGGAGTATATGAACACTTTTTTGAAGGTATCGATCCCCTTGGTAAACGAATCAAAATAGCAGGGCATGAATTTATAGTTATCGGTGTTATGAAAGAAGTCGGTGGTGGTGAAATGATGTCCGGGATGGATGACTTTGTAAACATACCTCTCTCCACTCACCAGACACTCTTTCCAAAACCGGGCAATCCTGTTAATATTTTAGCATCAGCTGTCTCACTCGATTTACGGGAACGCGCTATGGACGAAGTCCGGGTTGTCTGCCGAACCTTACGAAAACTTGATTATGAAGATGATGATGATTTTTCAATAATTACACCGGATGGTATCCTCTCATTTATAAATGATATTACCCAGAGTTTCCGCATTATCTTTATCTCCCTCCCCCTTCTTTCGATTGTCGTTGGAGGAATCGTCATTATGAACATCATGATGATATCCGTCACCGAACGAACCAGAGAGATAGGTATCCGGAAATCACTCGGTGCTAAACGAAGATCGATCCTGGTTCAGTTTCTCTATGAATCTGTTATCCTCTCACTCATTGGAGGATTGATCGGCGTTGCCTTGGGAGTATATCTCGGCGGATATATTTTAAACTCCCTGCTGGATATCTCAATGACCCCGACAACCCTCGGTATCATCTTAGGTTTCGGAATTTCCTCCGGTGTAGGTCTGTTCTTTGGAATCTATCCGGCATTAAAAGCAGCATCACTTGACCCGATAAAGGCACTAAGTTATGAGTAGATTTCACGCCCTCTCCGTTGAAATAAAAGAAGGTATCCTTCTTGCCCTCTCTGCCGTCAGAGCAAACAAGTTTCGTTCAATCATGACAATCACCGGTGTAATGATTGGAGTCGGTGCCGTGATTTTAGTCAATACAATAATGGACGGTTTCGTTAACCATGCTGAAGCATCAATTGATAAAATCGGTAAAAACGTCATGTATATCTCAAAATGGGATGACAACACCGATTTTGACAACCTGACTGAAAAACAACGGAAACGTAAAAACATTACAATGGATGAAGCCCTGGCTATCCAGAAATATTGTCCGCTTGTTGAGGCTGTCTCTCCCGAAAAACGTGCCTTTGATAATATTGCTCAGTATAAAGATAGAAAAATCAGAAACCCTGATGATTTCCGGGGTTGCTGGCCCTCACAGGTAACCGTTACTAATAGGGAGATTGAACATGGCCGTTTCATCGATGAATCTGATATGCAGCGGGCAGCCATGGTCTGTGTCATCGGACCCGAAGTATCCGATGCCCTCTTTGATGAACGGGCCGAAGCTATCGGTAAAACGATTAAAATAAACGGTTATAAATTCAAAGTCATCGGCGTACAGGAATATATCGACGATTTCTTCGGAATCTCGGAAAATGATTTTATCTTTATACCGATGTCAACTTTTGACCGGCTCTACCCCGGTCGCGAAAGAGTATATCTTTTGGTCTCTGCAGTCTCCCGGGAAAAATTCGACGATGCTTTTGATCAGGTCATCAATGCCCTTCGCAGGGTCCGGAATGTAAGTCCCGAAGAAGAAAATAATTTTGGTGTTACAACCCAGCAGCTTTTTAAAGCACAAGTAAATGACATCACAAAAAATGTTCAGCTTGGCGCAACAGCTGTTGCCATGGTCGGATTGTTGGTCGGGATGATAGGCGTTATGAATATCATGCTCGTATCCGTGACCCAGCGCACCAGAGAAATCGGGGTTCGAAAAGCTGTTGGTGCCAAACGGGGTAATATTCTTTTCCAGTTCTTAGTCGAGGCTGTCACTTTAACCGGCTTGGGGGGCGGAGTCGGTATTCTATTCGGTGCCGGTATCGGATTTTTAGTAACCACATTACTGGAATGGCAATATTACCTCTCCCCGCTCTGGATTCTAATCGCTCTACTCCTTTCAGCCGGTACCGGAATTGCCGCCGGTATGTACCCGGCTCTCAGGGCTTCCAAAGTTGACCCGATTATCGCCCTCATGTACGAATAAACAGAAATTCCAATTAATTTTCATTCTTGATTGAATATCTCCCTTTCTGTATAGTATTACAAGAAAGAGGAGATATTTTATGACATACGGCGGTTCAATAGCTGCTATCATTGCTGCCAAAAAAGCTCGTGAACGGAAAGAAGCCGAGCAGCATGAGGAGGATAATTTGACAAAATATAATTCAGATGATTTGGAAAAGTACGAATTTAAAATAGTTCGTTCTCAATGGGGAAAGTTTAAAAATTTAGAAACGGTTCGAAATCTATGTGCAGAAGAGGCTAAAGCCGGTTGGGAAATGATTGAAAAATTTGATGACAATAGAATCCGGTTTAAAAGAAGCAAAAGTATGCGCTCATCCGATGCTCACCAAACGATTGACCCTTATCGAACAACTATCGACGGGTCAACGACAAGTAAGTTTCTCCTGATATTCGGTTTATCTATGGTATTTTTAATAGCGGGAATCATCTTTTTTGCATCCGGTGGGTATATCGAAGTTACCGATCCGGTACAATTTGTTATTTTAGGAATTCTTGTATTTGCAGTTATAATGTTGATTGTATCGAAGAAAAAATCAAAAAAGAACTACCCATACTAAAACCCGTACGAAAGAGAAAGCATCACCAGAAGTTTATCATACTCATATAGGCTTAGATTTGATCTGTTATCAGTATAGGATACATCTACTGATGGTGTCAGCAGTGTGTTCGTAAAGTAGATATTTTTAGAAAGTGTTACAGCAGCATAAACATTTTCATCACTCCTCCTCAAACGACTTACATCACTTGATGGATTCACATCGATCACCGGTACATACGACTTTTCAAAATAACTTCCATACAGAACCATTGTTATTTCTTTCGGAAAGATTTTTTTTATCGATAGGGAAACCCTTTCACCATCCCACAATGATGACCATGGCGAGAGGTAATCAACGGTATAACCGGCTACCGCAAATTGATCTTTATCGGAAATAATCCTGTGTAGATATGAAACATTCAAACCGGTTGATTCTGAAATCGGTCGGGCAAACGATAAATTCAAATCTATAAAATCATATTCTAAATCAATCTCCCTCCCGTTTACATCGAGAATACTATTGAATTTTTTCCGGTAAACCTGAACCTCAGCATCGACAGTATTCCGCCCCGGCAGAGTCAGATTAAAACCACTATAGCCTCCAAACTCATTATTCGTAACTGCCTCTTCATTTACATATTTCATATGAGTCAGATAACCGCCCAGCGTAAACGAAAGATAATATCTTGCCCGATAAATTCCGCTTACATTGGAATTAGCCGACCAGTAATCATATATCTCAAACTCTTCCCCATAATTTTGAAAATATAGATTCCCTCCGGCAAGAAGTGAAAAATCCGATTCATATGAATCATGAATCGCTTTGACTGATAAATTACCATATAAATTTGAGAGATCCGGTATCCCAGAATAAGCAGTATAATATCCGGCTCCCTGAAGTTCTACCGAATTGGATGGATACACCTGTATAGATCCACCAAACGAATTAAATACATCATCATAAGCTAAAGAATCATTGAACAGATTTCCGGAATACCCTCCCTGGTACGATGCATGAGAAAGTATATCCGAATATGCATTCGGATATACTAAGAGGGAGAAAACAAGTATGAGAACAAAACGTTTCATCATAAATAAAATCCAGGATGGAGATTACTCTCCATCCCGATTGAGGTATAAATGGTTATCTCCCGTTACCGGAGCCGTTACGATTTCCGGTTCTATCACTTTGGCCGCCTCGTTGTCCATGAGGTCCTGTTCCATCGCAGACTGCTGAACCACCGCGGGGACCGGTGCCATCACAAACACCGTTACCACCGGCAGCTGAACCGTTCATCTGATTTAATCGTTTTTGAAATTTAGCAGCATTGGAATTCATAAACCGGTTTCCTTTGCGGAATTTATTGCCGTCCTGCTGCATTTTTCCTTTTTGGAATTTGTTGCCGGTACCGTCCTGAGCCTGTTTTATCCAATCCTCATCAAGACCGTTTGGAATCCCGTCTCCATCATGATCCGGAGCATTATCGTTGAAACCATCATTATTGGCATCAACATAATTACTCCCCTGACCATCACAGGTCTGAGCCTGAATTGCCGGTACTCCGATGAATAAAGCGATAAAAGCAAGCGCGGTAATCAAAATTCTCTGTTTCATCTTTTCTATCCTTTCTTAAAAGGTAATCAAGTTAGCATTTACTAATTATTTACCTGTAAGACAACAAAGACCAATAGATAGATTAATAAATTCTGAAGAAAATCATAACTACATATCAATCAACTATGTTAGTATGCATTCACGCTCTCAAAAGACTACTTCATCGCAGGAATCCGGTTGAACTCTTTCAGCATCTTGACCCGTTTGTTTATATCAGTCTTTTTTAAAGAAACCGTTTTCCGGCAGCTGAAATTTTCGACACAATAAGACGCCAGCACCGTACCGTTCAGAAGTCCCCGCCGGTAGTTATCCTCGGTGTCAGTTTTACAATTCGCAAGGTAGCCGATTGTTCCACCGGCAAATGAATCCCCTGCTCCGGTCGGGTCTTTCACTTTTGTCAAAGGAATCGCAGGGAGTGAGAAAAATGACTTTTTACCATATAGATTTACGCCATGAGCACCCTTTTTAATGATGACTCGTTTTGCACCAAGTTTCAAAAGCTCCGCCGCTGCTTTCGGAAGAGACGAAGTATTGCAGAATAGTTTTGCTTCACCATCATTAATACAGATGATATCAACTTTACGGAATACTTGCTCGACAATCTGAGGAGCCGATGTTATCCAGAAATTCATGGTGTCACAAAGAACCATCCTCGGTTTTTTTATCTGCTCCAATACATTCAACTGAAGAGCCGGATGGATATTCCCCAGCATTACAAACGGTGTCTTTTTATATGCATCAGGTATCACCGGATTAAACTTTTCAAAGACATTTAATTCAGTATCACGGGTAATAGCTTCATTCATATCCCCTTCATAATACCCCGACCAATGAAAAGTCTTCCCCGACGGATCAACCTGAAGTCCATCAAGGTCGACACCTTGCTTTTTTAACAGGTTGATATGTTTTTTCTCAAAATCATTTCCGACCACTCCGACAATTCCGGTTTTGGTGAAATATGATGATGCTACCGATGCATATGTTGCCGAACCGCCTAACGCTCTTTTAACTGATCCAAAAGGCGTATCAATCGTATCAACAGCTACCGAACCGACTATAAGTAATTTCAAAGTTCATTCTCCAATGTTTTTAAATTAGTATAATGACAGGAACATAGAAAATCTCATCTCATTGTCAAACTTTAAAACAGGTTGGTATGTGTATCATATTTTAAATTCCCTTTTAGGATAATTTTTTTTCGGTATTTTATTTGATACAATTCCCATCAAAACAACCTATAAACAATACGGAACTAATCCTATCTAAGTATGTTACAAGCAGTAACATTTCTCTAACAATTGAAAAGGATACCACAATGTTAAAAAAACGGACATTGAATTTTGTAATAGCATGTTTAGCAATCCTGATAACAAACTCCAACGTATTCTCAGATTCCAAAAGACCGGTCGAAGAAAAACTTAAAAACCGCGCCGAAGAATCCGCAAAACGGGCTCCTCAGGAATTCCGTGACCTCACCAATCAAGGTTTCGAAACACTGGAAAAATCGAATATCACCAAAACAGCATTACAAATCGGGGAGAAAATGCCGTCCTTTTCATTACCTGATGAAAATGGAAACATTGTTTCTTCAGATGAATTATTGAAAAACGGAAATCTTATTCTTGTCTTTTATCGCGGTCAATGGTGCCCTTACTGCAATATCTACCTCAGTGAAATGGAAAAATATCTCCCTGATTTTAAAAAGTTAAATGCTTCTCTGGTTGCAATCTCAGCCGAACCGCCGGACAGGTCACTTGAAGTAGCCAAAATGGACAGCCTCACATATCCGGTTCTCTCCGATACCGGTTTAGTAGCCTCAAAGAAATTCGGAATCGTTTTTGAAGTTCCTGCAACAATCCAGCAGGCGATGGGGAAATTTGATTTCAATTTCCAGGAATACTATAAATCTGAAAAAGCAGAACTCCCTCTTTCAGCTACCTATGTAGTAAACCCGCAGGGTCAGATAATCTATGCATTTTTAGAAATTGACTACAAACTGAGAGCTGAACCAGTTGATATAATTGAGGTTTTAAAGACAGAATAGATACTTGATGAAAAAATGTGACGATTTCTTTAGCCACAATAATTAACACTTTTTCCCAATAAATATTGCATCATTTGACTCCATTTAACGATATTTCTGGGTCATTTCAATCTTATTGCAAGCGTTGCAGAAGCAGATATCACCCTTTTAGCTGTCTTTTCATAAATATCAATTTACTTAATGAAATTCTATTTAAATCTATTTGATTACTAAAATGCATTATGTATCTTGTTTTAGTATATATTTACAATCAAAATAGGATTAATCAAAATGGCTAATGAACTTCATTTAAATAAAAAAAGAAGTATCATATTTGGACTTTACTGTTCCCTCATAGGCATTTTATCTCTAACCTTTTCTATATTTTTTTATTTTTCATATGAACATTCAATATTATTGCTATTCCTGTCAACTATTGTTTCATCCTTTACCATCTCTGCTTTTCTCTGGTGGAAAATCATAGAAAAACAGAAAAAATATGAGATATCGAAGGGAATCGCTGTAGGTTTAGCAAGTTCAATATTAGCAATACTCTTAAGCTGGACATTAACTTTTCTCTCAATGTTAATATCAGATTCACTTAATTTACAATCTCATTCGTTTTTTCGTAATTACACTGATGCACTAATAGCCATATTTTTCTACTCTGGTGCTACCATTTTCTATCTCGCATTTTTCCCACTTATCGCAGGTTCTCTCATTGGGTACTACTATGTTAAATCAGCCATTTTGAAAAACAGTCAGACTATCACCTCAACCCAACAAAATCCTTAGTAACTACCAATAATAATTGGAAAATAACCCTTTTTCCCAAATAAATTGCATCATTTGACTCCAACTTACGTTTAATATAATATACAAGAAACTGTCAAGAAAGTGCTTGACGCTAACCGTGAATTTAGCTATCTTACTTGGCTAACTAGTTGGAGGACTAAGATACGTGACAAAGGTCGACAACTCTCGGCTTCCTAAGAGAAATTCCGGTCAATCAGGACTTTCGATTTCTCTTTTTGTTTTAACAGGGATCGTTTTTACCGTATTCGGGATGCTCATTACCGCAAATCTTGACGTCACCCCGCCGATAAATGCCCAAATCCCGACGAATATCGCAGAAACCGGCGCATATCCGGTTGTCGAGCGAAATGGTGTAGTCGAATCACCATTTGTTTCTATAGTGGAAAATCTGTCCGACGCCGTCGTGCATATTTCCTCAAAATCAAAAGTTGCCGAAACACCCTGGTGGCACCGTGGCTCCAATTTTGCAACTTCCTCAGGTTCCGGATTCTTTTTCAGAGACGACGGATATATTCTGACGAATAACCATGTCGTAGAAAATTCTGTCGATATTTCCGTTTTAACCTCATCCGGGTTTACCTACGATGCAACATTGGTCGGAACCGACCCACAGACAGATTTAGCAGTAATTAAAATAGAACCGGACAAAGAGGTAACCGTTATCCCCTTTGGGGATTCAGATGATCTCAAAGTCGGCGACTGGGCGATTGCCATAGGCAATCCATTCCCCCAGCAAGGCCTGGACAGAACTGTCACCGTTGGCGTAATCTCAGCCAAAGGTCGCAGAAACCTCAGGTTTGGTTCCGAAACCCCGGCGTATCAGGATTATATCCAGACCGATGCCGCTATCAACCCGGGTAACTCCGGCGGACCGCTCTTAAACATCCGAGGTGAAGTAATCGGCGTTAATTCCGCTATCTCTTCCCCTTCCGGAGGTTCCGTAGGAATCGGCTTTGCCATTCCGATAAACCTTGTCCGTTCGGTTGTTCCGGATCTTATCGCTCACGGCAAAGTCAGCCGCGGCTGGCTCGGCGTCTGGCTTGGACAGCTTACCGAGCAGGAAGCCCGCCGGCAGGGCATCGATGGTGTCCACGGCGTAAAAATTGATTCTGTCTTTCAGAATTCCCCGGCCGATGTCGCCGGAATCAAAGGCGGAGATATTATCTTAAAAATAGCCGGACAAAATGTTGAAAATAACAATCATCTCTCCGTATTAGTTTCACAGGTAAAAGACGGGCAACCGGTACCAATGGAATTAATCAGAAACGGGGAACATAAAACGGTCAACGCTGTTGTAGCAGACCGTGAAACATTCTTAGCTACATTACAGCAGAGTACCGGAAATACTCTCACCGATGAACCGGGTGTCCGGTGGCTGGGAATGGATTTGGTGACTTTCACCGAAGATTTGGCGACAAGGATGAATATTGACCACTTTAACGGAGTAATGGTACAATCAGTCCGCTCCGGGTCATCAGCTGATAATTCCGGAATCGTACTCGGTACGATTATTATCCAGATTAACAATCAGCCCGTTGCCTCAACCGATGACATAATTGCGATTAGTCAGGAAATGTCATCACGGACAACCCGCATACCGCTTCTGGTTGTAGGACCGGACGGTAAAGTAGCAAGAGTAGTATTAAGACCATAATGTGTGAAAAAAATAGATTATGGAACTCGGGACTTGTTGTGAAGTTTCGGGGAGTAAACATTTTAAGTGGAAGGAGTTAGTCAGAACTAGTGGCTAAGCAATCCCTCAAATATCGCGACGAAGATAGATCATTGGATCTCTATCTTCGCGAGATCGGGGAAACCCCTCTTATTAACGCCGAAGAAGAAGTGCGGCTGGCAAGAAAAATCAAGCAGGGCGACAAACGTGCCCTGGAGAAATTAACAAAAGCCAATCTGCGTTTTGTTGTTTCGGTGGCAAAACAATACCAGAACCAAGGGTTATCCTTGGCTGATCTGATCAATGAGGGTAACATTGGTCTTATCAAAGCAGCCAAGCGGTTTGATGAAACCCGGGGATTCAAATTTATTTCCTATGCAGTCTGGTGGATACGGCAGGCTATCCTGCAGGCATTGGCCGAGCAGTCCCGTATTGTCCGACTTCCCTTAAACCGTGTCGGAACACTGCATAAAATCGGTAAGGTCTCCTCTCAGCTCGAACAATCGCTGGGACGACTCCCTTCACCCGAGGAAATCTCAAAAGAACTGGAACTCTCTGAAGGGGAAGTTTCAGATACACTCAAGATTTCTAATTCGCATCTTTCATTGGATGCACCCTTCTCCGCTTCTGAAGACAATTCATTGATTGATGTCCTCGAAGATGAGTTCCAGCCGTCTCCCGATGAGTCATTATTAAAAGGCTCCTTAAAGGTTGAGATTGAAAAAGCGCTCGATTCATTGACACCAAGAGAAGCGGAAGTAATCAATCTGTATTTTGGTTTAAACCATGAAAAAGCACTGACATTAGAAGAGATCGGAGCTCGTTTTTCATTAACCCGTGAGCGGGTACGTCAGATTAAAGAGAAAGCGATCCGTAGACTTCGCCATGCTTCCCGAAGCCGTTCCTTACGTGCTTATTTAAATTGATGATTGATTGATACCTGAAAATAAAAAACCCGACTATGTTATATAGCCGGGTTTTTTTCTGCCCGTTTCTTTCTTTACAATCAGAATCAATATTGATATATATCGTTCTATGAATCTAAATGATAATCTTATTCCCGGTATCAAATTAAACATCGTTCAACTGATTATTATCACACTCGCTTTTATAGTTTATATATTTTCAATCCTTCCCTTATCCGATTGGCTGATAGATGATGCTGGTATCTCATTTGTCTTTTCAAGAAACCTCGCTGCCGGTAACGGTCTTGTCACTCAACCGGGCATGAATCCTATCGAAGGTTACTCTAATTTTCTCTGGGTCATCTTAATGGCTGTCTTTTATCTTGTCGGTTTATTCGAACCTTATATAACATCCAAAATAATCAGCTGTATCCTAGTTCTTGGTATATTCATCCTGCTGGGCAAATCTGTAAAAAAACAATCTGTAACAAATTATCTCCTGCTGTTCATTACTCTGATTCTGATTGCAACAAGTGCATCATTTGTCATCTGGACAACATCAGGACTCGAAAATCCATTATATGCATTTCTTATAGTTTTGTTATGGTATCTCATACTAAATGCAGATGCAAAAAACATAACACAAAAACAGCTGTTTATATTTGCGCTGATTTCATTTGGAATCCTCATAACCCGACCGGATGGTATTGTATATATTTTAGTGTTACCGATTTATCTGATTGGTTCAAACCTGTACACTAAAAGTTTTTCATTCAAAAAAAACGGAACCCTACTCATCATGTATTTTCTCTATGCAGCAGGACTGATTGCAGCCCTGCTCTTGTTCAGGAATCTTTACTTTCATGATTTTTTCCCGAACACCTACCATGTCAAAGGCGGTCCTGATAGCGAAACAATCTTGAGTATTATAACTTTGGAAACGGAATACTTGATAAAATCACAAGAATTACTCAGCACTTTTACAGGTAAGACTATCTGGTTGTCATTTCCTATACTGTTTTTAGTTTGGATAATAATCATCTCTTTAAAGAAAACTGATTTCCATAGAACTTTTCTCACACTGTTGATGTATTGTTTTTCCTTAGGTGTGTATCTGTTGTTACCAATAGACTGGATGGGTGAATACCGGTTTGCTACCCCATTTTATCTCTTCTCCGCTTTTGTCATTCTTTTCTTCTTCATTGATTTGTTTGCGCTGACCAGCAAAAGATACGGAAAAATCTTACTCCTCCTTGTCGGTTTAGCTTTTGTATATTCCTCAGCACAGGAAAACATTCCAAGACTACAAACCTGGCACAAAACAAAGAAAGTAAGTTTTGCCAGAATCGCAAACAACTATGGATTTAAATTTAATAACTACGCAGAAAAACTTAACATCAAAAACGGTTCGTTTCTCGTTCCCGATATCGGAGGAACCCTATACTATTCAGAATTAAAAATTTACGATTTAGGCGGACTCTGTGATCCTGTCATAGCAAAGAACAGAGGCAAAAACCAACAAAAATTCTACGATTATATTTTTGAAGAAATAAAACCTACTTTTATTCATACACATGGATATTTTACTGTAGTGTCAAAGTTTGATGAAGATAATAGATTTTCAGAAGATTACATTCCTATAAATGAATATCCTGATACTTATGCAGAAAAACAAATAGGAAGAAAAATTATGTCAGGTGATTACATTAGAAAAGATGCGATCTCATCTGTTGAGGAACTTTCAAAAATTCGCTAACAACCCTTAACCCTTGTTCTCAAAATACCAGTCCAGCGTATTCTTCAGACCCTTTTTGATGCCAATCATCGGTGTCCAGCGTAATCTTGTCCGGATCATTTCAATCGAAACCGCACGGCGACGAATATTATCAATATCACGCCGGTCGATATATTTCGGCTTGACCTGTTTCCCCATCAATTCACAAAGCATCGTATACAACCCGACAATAGTCGTCTCGACTCCGGTTCCGATATTAAACACCTGCCCCTCAGCCTTCGGAGATAAAAGAGCTAACAACGTTCCATCTACCGCATCATCGACATACGTAAAATCCCGTGTCTGCTGACCATCTCCATGAATCTGGGGAG
>QQUK01000078.1 GCA_008501655.1 Calditrichota bacterium | reverse complement strand
GCCTGCTTCTGAGACAATCAGGATTGCCGCGGCTGTATCCCACGGATGCAGATAATACTCCCAGAAACCCTCAAGTCTCCCGGCTGCGACCCAGCAAAGATCCAATGCTGCTGACCCAAGCCTCCGGATAGCCTGGGCTTTTTTCATCATCCGGGAAAACATGCCGAGATTATTCTTTTTAGCGGAACGAATATTATACGCAAATCCAGTTGCAAGCAGAGAACGGGATAGCTTTTTCTCATCGGAAACTTTTAGCTTTTTACCGTTCAATGTCGCACCTGCATTTATTCCGGCGGAAAATATCTCATCCATATGCGGGTCATATACAACTCCCACAATAGTTTGATCCTGATACTGAAGCGCTATGGAAACCGAATAAATCGGAAAGCGGTGCGCATAGTTTACCGTACCATCAAGCGGGTCCACAACCCAACGAAAACCGGATGATGTTTTTTTATCGGTACCCTCCTCAGCAAGAATTGCATGTTCTGGAAATTGTTTTTTTATTTTTGAAATTACATATTTCTCAGATTTTAAGTCAAACTGTGTAACCGGATCGATAGAACCTTTGTATTTTACCTTTTTATCTTTTTTAAATCCATCTTTCAGAATTTTACCGGCACCGTAAGCTATTTCCTCAGCAAATTTTCTATATTCTTTTATATCTTTTTTGGTGATTGTCATTTTATTATCTCTTCAGTTATGCAGAAACTTTCATAGCGTTTTTATACTGCAGTTGATATAATTTAAAATAGATACCTTTTTGAGCAAGGAGTTCATCATGTTTGCCAATCTCCCTGACTTCACCATGATGCATAACTATAATCTTATCAGCTTTCTCAATCGTAGAAAGCCGGTGAGCAATTACGATAGAAGTACGCTCTTTGAGAAGTTCCTCCAAAGCCTGCTGAATCAAAACTTCTGTTTCCGTATCAACTGATGAGGTCGCTTCATCAAGAATCAATATATCCGGATTAAACGCTAATGCTCGGGCAAAAGAGAGAAGTTGTTTCTGTCCGGTTGAAAGAGTTGCTCCCCGCTCCTTGACAACAGTATTGAGACCATCGGGATACATATGTAAGAATTTATCAAACCCGACTCTTTTAATTGCTTTATGAATCTGTTCGTCGGTGATTGAATCAGAACGAAGCCGTACATTCTGTGCAAAATCTCCCGAGAAAATAAACACATCCTGCAGTACCAATCCAAGATGGGATCGTAAATCGGATAATTTGTAATCTCGGATATCAATATTATCGATTTTGATGCTTCCTTTCTGGAAGTTATAAAAACGATACAACAGTGATATCAACGATGTCTTTCCGGCACCGGTAGCACCGACAATAGCAACTTTTTCGCCCGGTTCAACCGTAAACGATAAATCTTTGATAACCCATTCTTCGTTGTTATAAGCAAACCAGACATTTTCAAATTCTATTTTCCCTTTAAAGATATCAGGAGCTTTTGTTACAGCTTTGTTGATAATTACCGGTTCGGAGTCGATTAGATCAAATATTCGTTCCGATGATGCCATTGAGGACTGCAGTACATTATATTTTTCCGAAAGGTCACGAATCGGATGGAAAAATCGTTCAACTAAATAGATAAACAGAACAAGATCCCCAAAACTGAGTGTCTCGGCTCCTATCATTTTCCCGCCGTAATAGAACAACAGACCGAATGAAATAGCACCAATAAGTTCTACGACCGGATAAAAAATCGCATAGTATAAAACCGATCTGAAATGACCGCTCCGTAAATCTTTGTTTATATCGGTAAATCTTTCGTACGTCCGTTCCTCCTGAGTAAACAGCTGTACGATATTAATACCGGACAGATGTTCCTGAACATAAGCATTAAGTCTTGCAAGTTTTAGACGAACCATCCGGTAGGCATCGCGTGCTTTTACACGGAAGAAAAATGTTGCAACAAGCAAAAGCGGAACTGAAATAAAAGTTATCAAGGCAAGTTTCCAGCTGACGTAAAACAAAGCACCGACAAAAAAGACAAGCATCAGAATATCACCAATAATATTTACAACACCGGAAGAGAACATCTCATTTAAAGTATTGATATCGTTTGTTACCCGGGTAACCATTCGCCCCACCGGGTTTTTATCATAATACCCGAGATGCAGTCTCTGCTGGTGGGAAAAGACTTCCATACGGATATCATCCTGAACTTTTTGCCCCAACCACATCGTTGAATATATCTGCAGAAACATCACACCCATAATTGCAAAGATTATCCCTAAATAAGCAAGCCCGATAGATTCGAAACCTTCTTTCTGTCCGGCCATGATATAATCATCGATACCGATCTTTGTAATAAAAGCAAGCGATGTCTGAAAGAGTGCATTCAGTACCAGCATTAGCACCGCAAAAGCAACGACCCACTTATACGGCTTAGTATATCTCAAAAGCCGCTTCATCAACTTGGAATCGTAAGCTTTACCGAGGACTTCTTCTTCGTGATATGTCTTGGCTGTACTCATAAGTTTTCCAGTTCCTGCTCAAGCAATTGTGACCGGTATAAGTCGGCATAGTAACCATCTTTAGCAAGTAATGCCTCATGGTTCCCCTGCTCGGCAATTTCTCCGTCTTCCAGATACAGAATAACATCAGCATCTTTGACCGATGAAACACGATGTGAGATTATAATCGAAGTTCTCCGCTCCAGAATCTCTTTAATTTTTTCATTAATCTGATGTTCCGTTTCTGTATCAACTGCTGATGTTGCGTCATCTAAAATAAGTATAGATGGTTTTCCAAGAATCGCTCTTGCAATCGCAGTTCGTTGTTTCTGTCCGCCCGAAAGAGTGATTCCCCGTTCGCCTACTATCGTGTCATACTCGTTCTTAAAAGTATCAATATCTTTTTGGATTGCTGCAATCTCAGCTGACTGGTAGACAGCCTCATCATCTGCACCATTATTTCCAAAGCGGATATTTTCCCGTACCGTCTCCGAAAAGAGGAACGGTTCCTGCGTAGCAAATCCGACCTGCCGCCGGAGCGAATCAAGTTTCCATCTGTTTATATCGATATCATCAATAAATATCTGTCCATCAGCAATCGGGAATAATCTGGCAAGCAAGGAAACAAACGTTGTTTTTCCCGAACCGGTTCTTCCAACCAGACCAACAGTCTGCCCCGGTTCTATCGTCAGATTTATATTTTTTAAGACATTAGTGCCGTTATATGCAAAGGTTAAATTCTTAAACTCAATTTTCCCGTTCATTTTTGCTTCATAATCCGAATGATCGACATCCTCAACCGGAGATTTTTCATGAAGTATACTATTGATGCGATGCAGCGATGCTTTACCTCTTTGATACAGAGAGGTTACCCAGCCGATTGCGATAATCGGCCAAAGGATCATTGAGAGATACCCGAAAAATGCGACGATATCCCCTAAAGATAGCCGTCCGTCGATAACAGCAAGTCCGCCGAAGTAGAACACAGTAAGATACGAAAGTGACGCAAACAACCGCATTGAAGGCATAAAGATACCCTGCAGTTTTGCAAGGTACATATTCAGTTTGATATAATTTTTAGACAACAGGGAAAAGTTTTTAACTTCGTTATCCTCCTGCCGGTATGCTTTGATAACTCTGATACCTGAGAGATTCTCTTGAGCATTTGCTGATATTTCTGAAAATTTCTCCTGAACCTTGACCGATTGTGCATGAAGCAGATTTCCGATTTTGTTTACTGCAAGAGGGAGAATAAGAAGCGGAATAGTAGCGTACAACGTAAGCTGCGGTGAGAGATATATCATAAATGCATAAGAAATCACAAGTTTCAAAATAGTGTCGGAGATATACATTATCCCGGGACCAATCATCTGCCGGACAGCCTCAAGATCATTTGTCATGCGCGCCATCAAATCACCGGTTCGACGGTTATGATAAAATGTCGGAGACATCTGCAGCATATGTGCAAAAACTTCACCGCGAAGGTCATACTCGATATACCGGGACATCCAGATAATTGTCCGCCGCATCATAAATCGAAACAGACCGGAAAATGCAGCAGCTCCAATTGACAATAAAACATATTTTAAAATCAGAGATGACGGTTCATTATTTTCTAAAGCATCAAAAATCAGTTTTGTCAGATACGGCATTATAAGTATCAGGGTATTGGAAAATACAACCGCTATAGAACCGTAGATGATATACTTTTTATATTTTTTCAGATATTTTGTAACGGTTGAAAAATCAACTTTGCCGTTTTTATCATTACTATTCAAAAGTCAAAAACCCTTCGTTATTAAAGCAGCAGATAACTGAACACAGATTCTTAATATATTGAATTTTGTAACAAGAAAAAAGGTTAATAGTTCATCAAATTAGCAAAAAGATGGATTGCCTCGATATTCAGATCAGCCACCATATCCAAAAGCGGAAAACCACAGAATATAATCTGCCCATCACCTATTCTGGAGACAGAAAGCAACGTTGCCCCAGATTTTGTGATATAGACTTTCTCCGATGGTGCAACTAAAGCAGGATAAACTTCCCGTTTTTTGAAATATGAGGATAAGAGATTTTTTTCAGAGATTTTATACGGTCTGGAAAGGATGTTTGCTCCCTGAATACGGTTTGTCATCGATTCAAAATCGACATATTCTTCCGTTGGAGCAAACGAAACAGGCAATGCATCGTTTGGCCAGTCTGATGATTGGGGGAATATTACTATCGATCCGCCCTGCTTCAGATATGTCTCAAAGCGATCTTTTAATTTTGAAAAAGAATCATATTTTCTAAATGAATTAGTACCGATTACAATAACATCATACGCCTCAAGATCCCCTTTTACCAATGTCCGGTCGGTGAGCGGTCTGTAAGCTGCATCAGTCATCGGAAGAATATCCTCAAGCTTACCGTCTTCATCAGGCAGGAATCCTATTTTCCTTGTATCAGAGATATTGCATGATGCTATCCGAACCTTACTTGTATC
>QQUK01000270.1 GCA_008501655.1 Calditrichota bacterium | reverse complement strand
ACAATCCCCCTGCGGAGGGTCAGGAACTGACGAAACAATACCTCGAGTGCCCCACGGCTTGCCGTGGGAATAGTAAAAGTAGGTCGGAACCCCTGTAGTTCCGACAAGAAACAGATGATCCAATCCAATTCAGGTTGTAGGTCGGGTTCCCTAAAAAAGCGATAGCTTTTGCAGAACCCGACTGTTTGCCCAATTCAGTCATTGCGAGTCCGCCAAAGGTTATTGGCAATTTCTTCTTTTAATTTGACAATATTGTCTTCTCTTGGTTTTATGTAAATGAATATGGGGAAGATATAGTGCAGAATAATTATTGAAAACTACATCGGAATAGAAACCCACTGCAAGCAGTGGGCTACCCAGCTCAGGAGCCTTCTAATACACAATTAACCTCTTTTTTTATCTTTGACAAATGAGAGCATTGTTTGTTTCTTTATACTATATGGATTACCTGAATCTCTTTTTAGATAAGCTTTTAGCATTTGTCCCGATGGTGATTGCGCTTGTAGTCGTCCTTTTTGCCATTTGGTTTGCTCAATATTCACTGGAAAAAAGATATGCCGGGATCACCGGTAATCGTTTTCGAATCCAGATGGTTTTACTTGTGTTATCCTTTATTGGACTCTTAGTGGTAATCCTTACACTTCCGGTCTCTGAAACAACAATCGGTCAGCTATTGTCATTGTTAGGCATTTTATTATCTGCTGCGATAGCATTGTCAGCTACGACTTTTATTGGGAATATTATGGCCGGATTTATGCTTCGGGCGATAAAGAACTTTAGAGCCGGTGATTTTGTTCGGGTGAATGATCATTTTGGTCGTGTCACCGAGCGAGGCTTGTTTCATGTAGAGATTCAAACGGAAGACCGTGATTTAACAACTATTCCTAATCTGTATCTTGTTACCAACCCCGTCAAAGTTATCCGTTCTTCAGGTACTCTGGTCACCGGAGAAGTATCTTTAGGATATGATGTCTCAAAAGATAAAATCACCGATGCCCTTGTTAAAGCAGCTAAAGATTGTGAACTTGAAGAACCGTTTGTCCATGTCAGGGAACTTGGTGATTTTTCTGTAACCTATCGTGTTTGCGGTTTGTTAACTGATGTGAAAAATTTGATATCGACTCATTCAAAACTCAGATCAAACATGCTTGATTCGCTCCACTCTGCAGGTATTGAAATTGTCTCACCAACATTTATGAATCAACGTCAGTTGAGTCCTGAGAAACCGATAATTCCAAAAGCTGAACGAAACAAATTGAAAAAGAAAAAAGAAGAAACGATTGCTGAAGCAATCGTCTTTGATAAAGCAGATGAAGCTGAGTCGGTTGAAATGTTAAGAGAAAAACAGGCAAAACTGGTCGCCGAGATTAAAGAGTTTGAGGCTCAACTCAAAGATGAACTTGACGAATCTGCCCGGACTAAATTTGAATCAAAAATAAATAAAATCAGAACCGAAATAGAAAAGTTAAATAGTCAGATCATTGAAATTGAAGGAAATGAGTAGAAGAAAATGAAAACATTAACTTACTCAATAACAATCAATGCCGGTAAAAAACATGTCTGGGAAACAATGATCGATCCTGAAACTTATAAGCTCTGGGTAAAACCATTTTCACCTGATTCTCAATTCGAAGGAGATTGGACGGAAGGAAGTTACATGCTTTTCATCGATCCGCCTCATGGGGGAACTAAATGCCTGCTCGAAAAAGTTCAACCGTATGACAAGATGGTCGGTAAACATATTGCCTTGATAACAAAAGATGGAACCGAAGACAGTGAATCAGATGTTGCAAAAGAATGGTACGGAACCACCGAAACCTATTCCTATGTCGAAGAAAACGGAAAGACAACATTAACAGTTGAGATGCAGACTCATGAAAAATTCGCGCCAATGTTCGAAGACTGCTGGCCAAAAGCTCTGGAACTGGTAAAAGGATTATGTGAGAAGTAAAATCGACTTCTCAAACCGCACTAAAGTGGTCTGATATGACCGTTAACTTCTTGAATAAAAGTTCAATCAAAAATAGCTGAAAAATCGTATCAATGTCAAAAGAAAGAGACGGTGTGTTACGTTTAACTCTATAGATAGGAGTAAGTTATGGAAAAATCAATGGAACATAGATTACATGCCTTAGAACTTCAGAATCGGATATTTATCGGAGTAATTGCCGCATTGGTTATGATTCTGCTGTTTATCGCGGCATTTGATTCAAACGGGTCAGCAGTTATTACCTGCCAGCAAATTGATATTGTGGATGCTGATGGTAAAGAAATAGCGATGCTTGGTATTGATGAGGATGGTTCGCGTGGCTTGTTTATTTATGACCAATCCGGGAAACTGCGTCTTGCTACAATCCATGATACCACACAGACAGCTCTTTATCTTTTAGATGCAACCGAAACAATCCGGGTCGGGGCAGCTCAATATGCACACGGTGGCGGTGGTTTCGCATTGCATGGTGAACAGTCAAAAGGTTCAACCGTTTTGTACCATAAAGATTCAGGAAGTTTAACATTTTATGGAGAAGACGGTACGGTGCTTGAGAAAGTTATTTATCAAAAAGAAATTGAATCAAAAGAATAACAGGAAATTAAACTTGTATTTACAAGTATATAATTTAAATTGCCCTAAATTAAATAAAGTGACATAAATGCAATTTGATATAGCTCTTACAATCTCTCTGGCTTTAGTCTCCGGACTTATAGCTCAGACATTTTCACATCATCTCCGGATTCCCGGCATTGTGCTTCTTTTGTTTACCGGTGCACTCCTTGGTCCGCAGGGCGTTGGTGTTATCAATCCTGAAGTATACCATCAGTCATTGACAATGCTGGTTGGTTTTGCCGTTGCAGTTATCCTTTTTGAAGGCGGTTTGAATCTTGATATTAAACGACTTCGGCGGGAATCAATTGCAATCCGGCAGTTAATCACTATCGGGTTGATTATTACAGTAGTCGGAGCGGGATTAGCAGCACATTATATTTTACAATGGACATGGGAAATGTCCTTTCTGTTCGGTACTTTAGTCTCGGTTACCGGTCCAACTGTTGTTACTCCAATATTAAGACGAATCAAGCTGAATAAAAATTTATCTACAGTGCTTGAAGCAGAGGGTGTCCTTATTGACCCGATTGGTGCTATCGTAGCTATTGTCGCTTTGGAACTTGTTATGCATCCCGGAGAAAGTTCCTTTCTGTTCGGTACTGGTGATTTATTGTTACGTCTTGGATTTGGATTTGTGTTTGGTTTAATCGGCGGTATTCTGATTTCATTATTATTGAGACCCAAAAAACTGATACCTGAAAATTTGAAAAATATTTTTGTTCTGACTTTTGTACTTGCGATGTTTCACCTATCGAACACACTTATGGGTGAGAGTGGTATCGTAGCGGTAACTGTTGCCGGTGTTGTACTGGGGAATGCTAAAACAAAAAAATTGCAGGAGCTTGCCGAGTTCAAAGAACAGCTTACGATGATGTTCATCGCAATGCTTTTTGTTCTGCTGGCTGCTGATGTCAGTTTTGCTGATATAAAATTGTTAGGGCAAAACGGTGTACTTGTTGTTGTAATACTGATGTTTTTGATTCGTCCGATTAATGTGTTTGTCTCAACACTTGGTACCAACATGGCATTACGGGATAAACTATTCTTAAGTTGGATGGCGCCGCGCGGTATTGTCGCAGCAGCTGTTGCATCATTTTTTGCTGTAACATTAGAGGAAGCATCTTATGATGGCGGAAATCTTCTTCGGGCAATGGTCTTTTTGGTTATCGCTATCACCGTAACAGCTCAGGGTATAACCGGAGGTCTGCTTGCTAAAATTCTGAAAGTATCCCGGAGCACCAACAAAGGGTATATCATTGTAGGTGCCCATGCTGTTTCGATAGAAATTGCCAAAGCGATGAAGGCAAAAGGCGAGGAAGTAACGTTTGTTGATTCAAATGTTGATGCGGTCCGCCATGTACAGGAAAGCGGATACAAGGTTATATTCGGTAACGGTCTTGATGAATCGGTACTTATCCGTGCCGGAATAGATTCGGTTAAAGGGTGTATCGGTCTGACCCCCAACGAAGAGATCAATCTACTGCTTGTTCAAAAAGCGTCGGAAGAGTTTAAAATCGAATTGCTGTATGCATATTTGCATATTAAAAATGGTCATGTCAAAATTGAAATGATTGAAGAAGCTGGTGCAGAATTACTCTTTGGTGCCAAACGTGATATAGATCTTTGGAACGTCCGCATCCGAAGGAATCTTGCTGTAATTGAAAAGTGGAGATGTACTTCAAAAGATGAAATTCTCTTGGTCAAAGATAACGATTCATTTGTTAACCGATCTCTGCTGCCCCTTGTTGTTCATAAGAAAAATTCTGTCGAAATAGTTACCAATAAAACTAAGGTCAAATCTGGTGATGAGGTTGTTTTTGCTGTTTATGAAGAAAAACGAACTGAGATTAAAGACTGGTTTAACTCGGACGGCTGGGTATTTGTTCTGCCTGAACCGGAGGAGGTTGTTCAGGACTTATCGTAAGGACTGGATAACTTTGAATGATTGTTTAACGCAATCGTTCAACCCTATCCCATAATATGAATTCCCCGTTACAAAAATGTTACTCAACCGGGAAAGTTCCTTTTCAATATCTTCCATTATTTTTGAGTGACCTAATTTAAACTGAGGAATACCTTTTTCCCATTTATAGATTTTTACGCAGTCCGGATCACCAGTAAGTCCTACAATGTCATTCATATCTTTCATGACTCGCGCAAGCAGTTGGTCGTCGGACAAATTGATGGAGTCATGATCCCCATCACCGCCTACCATTGTACGGAACTGGACTTTATCATCCGGTGCTCTGTTTTCGAAGATTGAGGAAGTCCAGATAGAACCTAAAATCTTTCTGTTCTCTTTCTGCGGTACCAGAAATCCAAAACCTTCAAGGTCATGGGATACCTGCTGACGATTATAACCGAGACAGATGACCGAGATCGGAGCATAAGGAATCGCACCGAG
>QQUK01000336.1 GCA_008501655.1 Calditrichota bacterium | reverse complement strand
ATGCACAACATCAGATATATCAATCTGACCGGCACCATCTATATCAGCTTCAGCTAAACATGGTGGAGGAGGGTCACCGGCAAGCATAAATGCTGTGAGTCTTACCAGGTCAGCAATTGTCAACGTGTAGGGAGTACCGTTATCGATACCATCTTCAGTAACGTTTCCTCTGTATCCTACACAACAGGATGTCGGAGCAAAGCTTTGAAAAAACCCAAGATCCAGGTTATACTCAGGTGACGTATAACTGCCAACAAAATTCTGTCCGGAGATTGCAGCTAATTGTAATTCGCCACCACTACCCATTGAGATCCCTCCGGGAAAAACATACCAGTTCAGCTGGATAGAATCCTGTATGACTACATCTTCATGCTCCATTAATAGATTATTAATAGACCCAGTTACTGCAGAGTTTGACTGCGGTTTTGGCTTATCTGAAGTTTCCTTAACTTTTTTTGAAGAAACTTCATTGATATTGGTATCATCTTTTTTGACTTGTTCTTTTTTAACTACTGTTGATTTACTTTTAACATCTTTATCCGTTTCCTTTGCATGTAACGTTAAAGAAAAAGTAAATAACAGAAATGTAAACAGAACAATTAACTGAATTTTATTTTTCATATGTATACCTGCTGATTTTATTACTCATTGACCGAACCATACGCTGTAGGTACAAACATCGCAGTTATAATCCCGTTTGATACCGTTGATTGTGCTCCGGAACCGTTCCCGGGAGCGGGAACTGCTTCAAGCCTGAATTCATACGTACCGGCTTCTTTAAAATATACCCGTTCAGCGCTTATTGAAAAATAGTTAATTGCAGATGGGCTATCCTGATCGCCAAGACCGACCTGAGTAAAGTATGGCACCTCGGATACGCCACCTTCAAATTCATCGATTTGTACTCGGGTGCTGTTAGATTTATTTGTTCCGGTGGTAGTTACTGTCCCGGTGCCTCTGACTGTTATATAACCATCGGTTGGGATAGTAATAGTTGTAACAACGATATCAGCCATAGTTGATCTTTGTGCATCGATTGTAATCTCAAGAGCTTGTCTTGATGAAGACAAGCCAGGTTCATTAAGAATTTCTATCGATGAGACTGAAGATTCAGGTAAATTAACAGAACCGTCACCAGCATCAGCAACGACGTCCAGTGCACCGGTTGGTGAATTTGTTCCGATACCAACACCACCGGTAGCCCGGATAATAAACTGGTTGTCTGCTGTTGTAGAAAAATCTTCTTCTGTTTTATCAGCCCAGACAAAAGATCCAATATGATTTGCCTGTGCTCTGTATCCGGCAGCAAGGGCATTATCACCTAATGTATAATTAGCTGTTCCACCGAGTATTGAAGAGAACGGTCCGTCAGCTATGTTTTGTAATCCTCCGGCTATAAATGAATAATCACCGTTGGTGGTGTTTTCTACGCCACCGCTTATACTCGAATAGTTTCCGTTGGCTGTATTTGAATTACCACCTGCTATAACAGTATTGGAACCAAACGTTGAGTTTCCAGCACCTCCGCCGATTGCTGATGAATCACCGTCAGCAGTATTATTAAAACCGAGAACAGATGTATTATCACCATACGCAGAATTTTCACCCATGGTTATCTGCCCAAGTCCAATGATATCTCCATTTGGTGCTACAATAAGCGATGTATCGAAAATTGTCTGCCCAAACATGAATAAACCGGTAGGAGTCATCTCAATTTTTTTAGACCCTTGCGAAAAAGGATCTTTATTATCTACCGGCTCGTATATCGAGATGATACCACTGCCGGTAATATCATTTGAAAGGGAAACAGAAGTATCCTCAGTCCCTGTTTTGAATATAATGATACCGGCATCGCTTACTTCGACTGATTTCATCGTGATACCTTTAGTATCTACCGGTTCGTAAAGAGAGAAAGTACCGGAACCGGTTTCATCTTTAGAGAAAGATGCGCTTGTATCAGCATTGCTGCCGTTGAATATGACAATCCCATTATCAGAAATAGATACTGATTTAATATCATCAGCAAACCCATTTTTATTATCAACCGGTTCATATAATGAAATTTCAGCAAATTTGTCTGTTGAGACAATAATATCAATTGATTTGTTTCCACTTGCATCTGTAATCGTCAGACCATCATTTACTTTGTTTGCATCCTGTGCAATTATCAATGACCCTTTGATTATCCCACCACCTGAACCATCGATTGAGCCAACCCGGTACGAATAACTAACCGTTGTAAAAGGAATACGGGGGGTAATGGTTGTTGTACCAAAACTAACTTCAAGAAATCTGCTGGGATCACTAAAAACAGTGTTATCCAGCTGATTGACTGAACCTAATAATACGCCAAAGATACCATCTTTGACAGGAACAGCCGGATGGGTCTCTGTCCATTTTGACGTCCCTCCAGCTTCAGCATCATAAATAGAAAAAGTAATGCTGTACATACCATCAGCAACAATGTCACCGGATATATTCGTTAATCTCCCCTGAAAACTATGCAGACCGGGAACATCGGCAAAAAGCGATCCGCTTATAATTAAAAAAGATAATAAAAGAATGAAAATCTTTAACACACTATTCATTTTTGTCTCCTTAACACAGATAGTGACCTGATGTTGTTTATATAAAAATAAGTTTGTACAATTTAAACAGTAAATTACTGATATGCCCCTACGTATAGATACAATGTACCAAAAAGACCAATATAGTCAATGTTTTTTTGAGTTGAATAAAGATATAATGTTGCATATATTGTTGTATTATGATAAAAATAATGAAAGACAGGTAAAAGCGGTACTATATTGACAGATTCGGAACAACATAACGACCGGACAGAAACTATTCTGATTCTGAAACCGGGTACCAAGCTGATCCACTACACGATTGAAAGGAAATTAGGTGTAGGCGGCATGGGTGAGGTATATCTGGCAATGGATGAAAAACTGCACCGGAAGATAGCCCTGAAGTTCCTTCCTGCTCAAATGACTATCAATAAACAGTTTAGAGACCGTTTTCTTCGGGAAGCCCGTTCTGCTGCAGCGCTAAACCACCCAAACATCATAACAATTTACGAAGCTTCAGAATACCAGGGGAATGCATACATATCTATGGAGTATGTCTCAGGCAAAACTCTGCGGGACTTAATGGACACACACTCTCTTGACTATTCCTATACTCTTGACCTTGTTATCCAGATCTGTGATGGGCTTTCAGCTGCGCACACTTCCAGAGTCATTCATCGGGATATTAAACCGCTGAATATCTTAGTCGATGACAACAAGCGGGTCAGAATTCTTGATTTCGGGCTTGCTAAAGCTGAATATGATGACAACCTGACGCAGGATGGTACTGCTATGGGGACAGTAAAATATATGTCCCCCGAACAAGGGACCGGTGGAACAGTCGACAATCGCTCAGATATCTTCTCTACCGGAATTCTCTTTTATGAAATGTTTACCGGCGTTTTACCGTTCCTTGGTCCGAATATGCCGGCAACACTCCATGCAATCGTAAATTCTGATCCAAAACCTTTACGGGAACAAAATGACCAAATCCCGGAACAGCTTGAAAAAATCATATTAAAAATGCTGCATAAAAATCCGGAAGAGCGTTATCAGGATATTATCGATGTTAAAAATGAAATCATAAATATCAAATACGGTGCCAACATCGATGATTCAATTCTGATTACTCAAAATTTTCAGATTCAGAAACAAGAAGCAAAAACTAAAGAGCCAAAAATTGAAATTGATGTCAAATCCATCGCTGTACTGTACCTGAGAAATATAAGCGGTCCGGAAAATGAATATCTATCTTATGGTATCACAGAGGATTTGATTGTTGACTTAACAAGAGTAAAATCGATTAAAATCTCTCCCCTGCGTTCGATTATGAAATATAAAGATTCCGATTTAGAGTTTGAAGAGATTGCTGAAAACCTGAATGTCCAATACATCGTGGATGGCTCAATTTATAAAACAGACAGCTCAATAAAATTATCAATCCATATGTATGATACAGTATCAAAAGAAAATCTTTGGGCGGATCGCTGGGAAGAACCATTAGAAAACCTTCCGAGGATTAAAAATGACCTCGCTACAGAAATCAGTAAAAACTTAGGTGTTGGAGCTAAAGAAACTGAAGATGCTGAAATCGGTGTAAATATTGCAAAAGATGCCAATGCATATGACAAATACCTGCAAGGGAAATATCTTTTTGAATGCCGTGTTGATAAAACAGATATAGATAAGGCGATAACATTTTACAATAACGCTATCGGACAGGATTCTTCCCTCCTGATTGCACGTATCGGTCTTGCTGAAGTTGACATTCATCTCGGTAAATTCAAAGATGCAAAATCAGAGTTGGATTCTGCGTATAGTAAAGCTATCGATAAACAGCAGGATAAAAACCAGATTCAGATTCTTAAATTATACTCCCAGCTTTACCAGAAACAGAGTGAATGGCAGCAAGCGATGACTTACGCAACAAAAGCTCTCAAACTTACCAAATCGGCCAATGATTCAAAAGGAGAAATTGAAATTCTAAGTATCATTATTTCAATTTTACAACCTCAATCAAAATATGAAGAAGCTCTGATTCATTTTGAACGGATTCTTGAACTCAGCAGACAGATCGACGATCAGGATGTAACCGCTGAAGCTCTAAAGAATATGGGTATCATATTTTCCCGGAAAGGTGAATATGATACTGCTTTGGAATTCTACGAAGAGGCATCACAGCTTGCTTCAAAAAACAAAAATATTGTATTGGAATCAGCCTGTCAGGCAAATATTGGTAACATATATTACTTTAAAGGTGATTTGAAAAAAGCACATCACCAGTACACCAAAGTCCTTGCAGTAGGCGAACGGCTCGGTGATACTTCAATAATCGCACGCCAAAACCTAAATCTTGGACTTATCGAGCTGATGCAATCGGAATATCACATTGGGCTGGAAAAACTTATTAACTCATCACATGCATTCCATAAGTTAAATGACCGGACAAACTACGCCCTTGCTTT
>QQUK01000158.1 GCA_008501655.1 Calditrichota bacterium | reverse complement strand
AGTTACCATAACCGTTGGTTGTGTCTAAGATAATATCAGTCGGGTTGTCGACATCGTCAAGAATAGTTGTAAAGACAATCGGTTCTGTCGGAGTACCGACAGCGTAAATCTGACCGCCTTGAGCAACTACAAGAGCGGTAGAGTTAACACCTTGCCCTGTGTTTCCTTTAACAATGGTACCGGCTTCAATGATAAGTTTTTCGCCGGCTTCGACGAAAACAAGCCCGTCCATGTTGTAAACTGTATCAGATGACCAGTAGGTTGTACCTACGATATCAGCATCTGTTACGACTTTTACCGGTTTGCCGTTATCGGTTGTCTGGCCGAGAGCCAACACCGGGAGCAGGCAGATGATAAAAGTGATTATCGATTTTTTTAACATGCGAGTTAATTCCTCTTTCAAAAGATTATTTACACTACGAAAATAATTTCTATTTTTTTTGTTACTATTGGTTACTTATGCTATTCTTGCTGTGGATATGTTCCTTATTATTGTCCTCCTTGTTTTTTTAACGGTTTTAACGTTTTTTGAATCAAGGTATCCAAAGAAATTGATTTGGCTCTCGTTTTCTTTGAACGGTTCACACACACACTATGTTTTATAAGGTTATAAGTCATATTATTACCAGATGTTGTAGGATACACCAAATGAGTATGAGGTTCCGATTTCATGGTATTTGAAATAGTAATCGTTAGCAAAACCTACATCATCATGGATAAATTCACTATTTTCATTTAAGATGTTTTTGACAGTTAATTTAAATTTCGGTCCGCCGAAGAGGACTTGTGAGGCTATCAAGTCGAGCTGATTTCTCGGTTGTTCGTATACATCGGGTGTACCTTTTTCAGCATTGTAGGCAAGGCGTTCACCAGAGATATTATAGAAGAGGGAGATTGTTGAGCCGGTGTTTCTGTTATTATACCCGAAATCAAGGTTGACTACATAGGGTGACTGACCTTCAAGAGGTCGTTCAGTCTGTTTATCGGTGTTAACGTCAAATGATGCTTCTTCATCTGAAATCTTAACCGATGATTTAATGATAGCGATATTTCCTCCGAGTTGGAAGTTTGTTAAAGCTGGGGAGATATGGTCAAGAGTTCTTCTGAATTCGACTTCTGCTCCGTAGACTTCAGCATTATCTGAATTTACAGCTTTGATACCGCCGTTTACGAATTGGATTGAATGTTCTATCGGATTGGTCAGGTTTTTATAAAAACCTGATATTGCTAATATTTCACCGGGACGGAGGAACCATTCCCAGCGGAGGTCATACATATCAATCGCTGTCATTTTGATTTCGTTGTTGCCTACAAATTCTCTTCCTACTCCAAAACTTTGCGAAGTAGCCGGAGTAAGTTCTTTAAAAGTCGGACGGGCAAGCGTTTTTCCGTAGGAAGCCCGGAGATTCATGTTTGTATTCGTTTTAAAAATCAAGCCTATAGATGGTAAATAATCTGTTTGTTTAATTGTACCCGGCTCATATTTATCGGATTCTGTCTCTGAGAACATGTCTGTTTTTTCTGCTCTGAGACCACCTATAATGTTGAGCCGGGAAGTGAGGGCAAACTCCAACATTCCGTAGAATGCGGAGATTTTTTTATAACCATAATATTGGTTTTGAGGCTCGGACAAGTTGAGGATTGAATTATAGTAATTAAATTGAATGGTAGTGTCACCTTGATAGACAGCCATGTATGGATCGTCAATCATACCAACATTAGTTAAGTAATTTTCTATGCTTGCGATAGTACCGTCGACAGTATATCTGTATATTTTTTCATTATACGTTCTGTCTGTATTCTGATAGAGATAGCCGAATTTTATTTTATTAGTACGTGAAATAGGTATAGTTAAATCTGCAGAATAATCTATTTTATCTTCATTGATGTCTCTCCACATCCGCTGGGGATTACGGAATCTGCTTTCAGCCAGGATCTGTTTAACAACCGGGTAGAGATCTCCGGAATCTTCATCTTCTACCATTATAGTATCTTCGTAATAAGTAAAGAATCTTGCATCCGGTTCATCCTGTCTTGAATCGGCATTAGAAATGTTCCAGTGCAGCCTGTTCTGTCCTAAAACGATATGTTCGCCGTTGAACTGGAAAACATTGATTTCTCTTTCTTTGTAAGACAGGGCATTGGTAAAAAGGGTCTGACCGGGGTCAAGATGTTCGGTAAACTCACCATCAAGGTATCTTGCTGATGATTCGCCGTTTTGAGTACGGGTATAAGAGAAACCTAATTTATGATTTGTATGAATACCGTATTTCAAGTTCATAAATCCTGACCAGAGAACATCTTCTTTACCGGTCTGTTCATTTAAGGCAGCATCGGTACTCAGTGCTGTTGCTGCTGCACCTGACAATCTGTATTTACCCCTGAAGCCTTCGGTTGCTGAGAATTTTCTTGAATATGATAAAGATGATACAATACCGAGGGGTCGGTCAAAGAGTGAATGAAGATCTCCGTAAGATACAGAATAACTTGAATTCATTGGTGCTTCTTTAATGGTCGGTATCATTTCCGGTCTAAAAGATTCGTTTACATTTTCAACATAGGAAGCAAGTGAAACAACGGAGTCGTAATCCATCCCATTTCCCGATTGATATCGGACAAAACTTTTGCCTTCAATCATCTCATCTTCTTTGTCCTGATTATCTATCACATAATCGGGAATATCTCTAAACCCATTGTCATATCCGAGCCAGTCGGTTGAACTTCCTTCCTGAGTAAGCATGTTATTAAATGTGGAAACATCGTTGTAACCGAATGAGCTTGAGAAAGTTAAAGTACGATCTTCGGGATAGTCTTTTGTGGCGAGGTTTACAGAACCTCCGCCAAAATCACCCGGTTTGTCGGGTGTAAATGATTTTTCTACTATAATGTTATCAAGCAGAGCTGTCGGGATCATATCCATCGGGACAGACTGTTTATCCGGATCTGGTGAAGGCAGGACTGAGCCGTTCAGTTTCGCCTGAGCATATCGGTCACCCATCCCGCGGATGGTGACATACTGACCGCCTACTACGGTTGCACCGGTTACTTTTGACATTGCTTCGGCTGCATCGGAACTTCCTGAGCGGGAAATCTCTTCAGAGCTGATAGCGTCGGTGATTTCATTTGCGTTTTGACGCTGTTTGAGAAGCATTGCTTCCGTATTGATGAGAGCTTTTTCTTTAACCGTTATATCGTTTGCTTCATAAATTGTCGGATGCATAAGAATGTTAGCAACTGTCTTCTGGTCAGCTGTAACAACAATGGTTGCGACAAAAGCTTTTTCATATCCGACTGATGAGACGGATAAGGAATAGTACCCAAAAGGGACTTTTTTGATGCGGAAATTACCATCTAAGTCTGTAAATGCCCCTAAGTTTGTGCTGTCGACCTGGACGGTGGCACCGATAATAGGCTCCCCTGTTTCTGAATCTACGACTTTTCCGATGATAGTACTGGTACCTTCGGCATATTTTGAATCATTTGCCGAAACTGTTTGAAATGATGCGATGATACTAAAAACTACAAATGCTGTAAAATAAAGTTTAAGGTTTGTGAAAATTGTTAAATTGTGTTTCATCCTATTTTTTACTCCTCACTATATTTGGTTCGGACAAAAAATGGCTTGATTATGTTTGGGGAGTATGAGTTAATGTGTATATTTTAGTTATATTATTGTTAAGAAATGATTAAGTGTTAAGAAGAGTTTAGATTATGTAAATATTCTGTTAGGAATTACAGGTAGCTATAAAATAGTTTAAGATAGTCCGTCATACTACAGAAAAGAGTTCGTTTCCAATTGAGTGTTAACGTTCTCATGCATTAGAAAGATGCGAAAATCGTCTCATTGCCCCCCATAGATACTTTGAGACCCTCCGATGAAGCCGTTCGTAATATTGTTCCGTAGGTACCAACTGCTGTCCCATTTTTGGCATCAACATAACTCACAGCGTAAAGGCGGTTTGTTGTGTAACATGTTTGGGGTAGCCAGGTAACGCCACCATCAATAGTTCGTACTATTGTACCATTCTCTCCAACCGCTACTCCATTTTCGGTATCATAGAAACTGACTCCATAGAGAGAGGGAATGTAACCGATTGTATGAACCACCCAAGTTTCTCCACCATTTTTTGTTCTTAAAATTGTGCCTTCGGATCCAACGACTGTCCCATTGTTTATATCAACAAAACTAACTCCATTAAGTGATGAATAAATACCCATTGAATCAACTGCTTGATTCACCCAGGTTGCCCCACCATCTATGGTTTTTAAAATTGTACCTTCGTTTCCGACAACTATTCCATAATTGGTATCAATAAAATTTACTCCATTTAAATTTTGAGTTGTACCACTTGTCTGCTTCACCCAGGTTGCTCCACCATCTGTAGTTTTCAAGATTATGCCTTCGTTTCCGACAGCTACCCCATTATCGGCATCAATATAATCTACTTCATTTAGATCTTGAGAAGTGCCACTTGTTTGTGTCACCCAAGTAAATCCGCCATTGGTTGTTTTTAAGATTACACCCTCTCTCCCGACCGTTATACCATTATTGGCATCAATGATGCTGATACCATTTAGCGAAGAAGATGTACCACTTGTTTGATTAACCCAGGTTACTCCACCATCAGTAGTTCTCAGGATTGTTCCATGAGCTCCAACTGCTGCACCAGTATCAGCATTGATGAAACTAGTTCCATTAAGTTTATAACTTGTAACACTTGGCTGATTGAGCAGGACTGCTACACTATCTGTGGAACGTAGAATAGTATTATTATCGCCTACAGCTGTACAGTGCTCAGCATCAATACAACTAATACCGTAGAGCCAGTTAGTAATGTCTGTTGTCTGCTTTATCCAAGTTTCTCCGCCATCTGTGGTTCGCAAAATTGTGCCGGTTAATCCAGCTGCAAGCCCGTTATTGGCATCAAAAAAGCTGACTCCCATCAGAGCAATAGTAATGCCGCTTACCTGACTCTCCCAGGTTGTTCCGCCATCTGTTGTTCGTAAGATTGTCCCGCATTCTCCAACCACAATCCCATTGAATGCA
>QQUK01000133.1 GCA_008501655.1 Calditrichota bacterium | reverse complement strand
ACCATTAAATGTAATATCAGAGTTTCCAATACTGGTATATGTTCCCGGAGCGACCAGAACCGTATCCCCTTCCAACGCGGCATCAATACCTTCCTGTATTGTCGGATACACGGATGGTACTAAATGGGTGGCGGAAAAAAGAGATGGTACAAAAATGAGGAGTACAAATAAAATCAGTTTAAAACGCATTAACAAACCTCCCTATTATATCCTAAAATATACACGATGAAATAATCTACGCAATAAAAAAGCCGGAGTATTACTACCCCGACTTTAAAAACTTTCCGGTCAGCCAATATCCCCGCTTCCTGAATTGTGTAATACATCAGAAACGTTCCAATCATTCAACACATCCCTGTTTACCCGGAAAGTCTGAATTTTACAACTAATGTTCCTGAGCAAAACATTCATTAACATGAATCCAACGATTCCGATGGGAAGCATCGGCGATGAATTGCTCGATTATCTCCTTATCATCTTTTTCAACAGATTCAAGTTTAATACCGCTCTCAAAAAACTTACCTTTTTCCTCTTTTTTACTCCATGCAACCGAACCTTCGAATTCGACGATTTTCCTCCGGTGGTTGATATTTGGAATCATCATGGAAAATGTAAACTTTTCATCCTTTTGAAACTGTTTTTTTGTTCTGATTTTGAGGCCGGCGGCATGGATATCAAGAACCCGTCCGGCATTATCCTTCTCATAATCAGTTGTGATTTTCACAAAGGAGATAACCCGATTACGTTCCTTATTTCGGACTACTTTCATGTGTACTCCTTTCAGATATATTTACATATTACGTTTTTTGCGATCATTCAATCAAGTGGAAATGTGAGAGAGTAATTATCAGCCCATAATCATATATAAATTACTCTACTTATAATTTCGGCAATTATGAGGATTAAAGCAAGTAAAATATGGACGTATTTATAGAATTATGATTTACACACTATGATAAGTGCTTGTAGGATTGAGACATACCAGAAATGAGATGCTCAATTAACTTTTTTCAGACTCTTCACCCATTATCTTTTCAACGCGCCTCAGATGCCGTCCCCCTTCGAATTTTGTCTCTAAAAATTGCCGGACTATCTCTTCGAGGTCTTCTTCGGGAGTATATTTTTGAGCAAGGACCAACAGGTTTGCATTGTTATGGAGTCTGGTAAGGTGTGCCATCTCCGGATTGACAGCAAGACCGGCGCGGATACCTTTAACTTTATTTGATGCAATCGCCATTCCGTTTCCGGTCCAGCAGATATTCACACCGTAATCAAAGTCACCATTGGCGACTTTATGAGCGACCTGCAAACCAAAATCAGGATAGTCGACCGAGTCTTTGCTTTTAGTACCAAAGTCGGTCACCGTGTGACCGAACTTTGTTAGTATCTCTTTTACTTTTTCTTTCCATTCATATCCGGCATGGTCGGAGCCAATCGCAATCTGCATTAGACAGCTACTCCCTTGTATGTCGGAACGTAGGTCAGCCATTGATGTCTATCTTCTACCTTACCTTTCAGGATTCCAAACAATGTTTCCTGCATCTTTTTTGTAATCGGACCGCATTTACCGGCACCTATCTGGATATTGTCTATTTTGGATATCGGAGTAACTTCGGCAGCTGAGCCGGTAAAGAATACTTCATCAGCAAGATAAAGAGCTTCACGCGGTACATTTTGTTCGATTACTTTGATACCGAGGTCATGAGCAAGCTTGATAACTGAACGACGGGTAATACCGGGAAGAATCGAAGCTGAGAAAGTCGGAGTAATCAAGGCACCTTTGCGAACTAAGAATATATTTTCACCGGAACCTTCGGATACATTTCCATGGATATCCAGGGCAATACCTTCAACATACCCATGAGAGATAGCTTCAAGCTTAATAAGCTGAGAATTCATATAGTTGGCACCGGCTTTTGCCATTGCCGGCATTGTATTCGGAGCGATTCTATTCCATGATGAGACACATACCGAAACACCGTTTTCTAAAGCATCTTCACCTAAATACTGTCCCCATGGCCAGGCAGCTATTGCAAGGTCAACGGGACATTTTGAAGGATCGACACCAAGCGTACCATATCCGCGATATGCAACCGGGCGAACGTAACATTCTTCTAAATTATTGGCACCAACAACATCAAGGATAGCCTGATCAATCTCTTCGGCAGTCCAGCGCATCGGCATACGGTAAATTTTGGCAGAATCCAAAAGGCGGTCGGAGTGGTCTCTTAAACGAAAAGCGGCCGGACCTTTTTCAGTTTTATAAATTCGCATTCCTTCAAAAACTGATGAACCATAGTGAATAACATGAGAGCAGACATGTATATTCGCATCATCCCATTTCACTAATTCACCATTCATCCAAATATATTCAGTAGGGGTCATAAGAGCTTTGCCTCCTTCAATTTATAAACATATAAATAATTTTAATTTCATCGATAAATAATAACTTATTCTTTGCAGAAATTCAACTGAATTCATGAAAAAGTTATTTTTTTCACAACGCATCTAATGCACCGACATAATGCGTTCTTTTAATTATATACGATAATTATCACGATAAGTTCCAACAACTTACCGTGTGAAGCTGCATATCTACTTGAGCATCTTCCAGACACTTGGAAGTATCGCAGATGCCGCAGCAATCTTAATTAAGGCACCCGGTACAAAAGGAGTAAATCCCATGCTTAACAGGGTTCCTTCAGGGACAAAAAATGAGAGTTGAGCAAGACCGGTAACAAAGATAACAGCAGTACCGATTGTCATGGAGACTAAAGTCTTCGGATATGATTTATCCCATCCACGATCGGCAAGCATCCCGACTAAATAAGCAGCAGCTAAAAAGCCGACTAAATACCCACCAGTTGGTCCGAAAAATGTGGCTGTTCCGGTTGAACCGCCGGCAAAAACAGGAAGTCCGGCAAATCCCTCAAGAAGGTAAGCTAACACTACAGCTGTCCCCCGGGTTTTACCTAAGACCATACCAACTAAAAGCACACCAAAAGTCTGCCCCGTTATCGGTACCGGAGAAAATGGGACGATAAATGAGATATAGGAACATAAGACCAATAAAAGATTAAATGACAGTAGTATTGGTAATTCTTTTACTATTGAATTTGGTTTAATATAAGAATATAAAAGCGCTGACTCGGTTTTCATGTAGTACTCCTCTTATTTTTTCAAAATTGATTTGATAAATTTAGTATAACCGGCTTCAAATAACAAGATAGAAATTATACTTTTTTATGAACCAAAGCAAACCGAGAATTGTTACAATTATACAGATGAAGAATTAGAGGAAAACATGAAAAAACTGCTTATTTTCAATATACTTTTGCTTGTTTTTTTTATCGGCTACACGGTTGTAAAATCAGATGACCATAAAACAAAAAATACGCAGACGGACAAAAACGAGGATATCATGAATAATATGAATTATAAAACTGCAACTTTCGGTGGTGGTTGTTTCTGGGGTATTGAATCTATGTTTCAGGAATTAGATGGTGTCATTGAAACATCGGTCGGTTTTATGGGGGGAACAACCGACAACCCGACCTACAAAGAAGTCTGTTATACCAACACCAATCATGCCGAGGTTGTCCATCTCAAGTATGACCCGAATAAAGTCAGCTACACTGATTTACTATCGGTATTCTTTTCTATTCATGATCCGACAACATTAAATCGTCAGGGACCTGACGTAGGTTCTCAATATCGTTCGGCTATTTTTTATCATGATGAAGACCAGAAAATGCGAGCACTTTATGCCCTTGAACAAATTGATGAACAGGACTTTTTCAAAAACCCGGTAGTTACGGAAATTGCACCAGCCGGTAAATTTTATATAGCTGAAGATTATCATCAGGATTACTACAAGAGTAAAGGAATTGCCCCTCACTGCGGTTTCGGGACTGTGAACGTTACTCTTAAAGAGCCTTCAAAAAATTAACATACACATACTACGATACAATAAAAGGTCAGGATTTAATCCTGACCTTTTTTTGCTGGGCAAGCCATCCCTGGATGTGAGTTACTATTCATCAACTTTATTTCGTAGGTAGGATTCCCAGAGTTCCTGTAGGTCGGGTTCCGTTGTATCTAACTGGGTAGAGTTTAATGTCGAGAAACCCGACATGTACCGGCAGACAGGGATGTCTGCCTTGCACACTTTTGAGACTTAACCGAAACTGGATTCCTGCGTTCGCAGGAATGACATTGTTTAAAAAGTCACACTGAGTCCGCCTCGGCGGAAAGTGGACTTTTTCGTGGGCGGCAGACGCCCTCGTCTGCCCCTTCTTGCACTGTCAGCTTGTAGGTCGGGTTCCCTGAGTAAGCGACAGCGAGCGAAGAACCCGACAATCTGTAATACTTAATATGAGACTCCTGCCTTCGCAGGAGAGGGGTTCGTTAATAACTTTTAAAAGTTGTGTCAGGTGCTGATTCACCGAAGGTCGATTGTTACCTGACAGTATTTGTAGGTCGGGTTCCCTGAACGAGCGACAGCGAGCGAAGAACCCGACAATCTGTAATACTTAATATGAGACTCCTGCCTTCGCAGGAGAGGGGTTCGTTAATAACTTTTAAAAGTTGTGTCAGGTGCTGATTCACCGAAGGTGGATTGTCACCTGACACAGTACATAATCGTCAGTTCACATTCCCGCATAGCGGAGACAAAAACTGACGAAACTATGCGACTCCGTAGGTCGGGTTCCGTTGTATTGAACTCGACAGAGTTCAATGTCGAGAAACCCAAAAATTACCAGCAGACAGGGATCTCTGCCTTGCACACTTTTGAGACTTAACTGAAACTGGATTCCTGCGTTCGCAGGAATGACATTGTTGAGATAGTACGGATGTCACACTGAGAGGATTGAAAGAATACATTTTATCATGAATTAACCGAAACTGGATTCCTGAGCAAGTCAGGAATGACATTGTTTAAAAAGTCACACTGAGTCCGCCTCGGCGGAAAGTGGACTTTTTCGTGGGCGGCAGACGCCCTCGTCTGCCCCTTCTTGCACTGTCAGCTTGTAGGTCGGGTTCCCTGAGT
>QQUK01000108.1 GCA_008501655.1 Calditrichota bacterium | reverse complement strand
TAAGTCGGATAACAGAGATCAGATGAAAAATGTAAAGTTTGATTTGTCGAATATTCAAAGTACATCCTCTGATGATGTCGTCGTACATATAGACAAAATGCTATTCAGGCAGATATTTTTCAATCTGTTCAAAAACGGTGTAGAAGCATTCGATTACAAAGGGACTATTTCAATCGAAATAGAAAAAATGTCAAAACAGAAAGCTCATCAGCTCTATTCAGACAAACTTTTGTTAGGGGTTGATGAAACTGTAGTTATAACAAAAGTAAAGGACAGTGGGAAGGGAATTAAAAAAGAATATATGGATAAGATTTTCTCACCGTTTTTTACAACAAAATCAAATGGAAATGGTTTAGGCTTAGCAGTAGCCTGGAAAATAGTTAAAACCCATGGAGGCGACCTGATTGTTGAAAATAACTCCAAAGGAAGTGGGGCTGTTTTCACAATGCTATTGGCTACTCGCATTATAGAAAAGCAGGGAGTGTAGAATTATGAAATATTCTGTGTTAGTTGTTGATGATGACAAATTAGTAAATGAGTATCTTGTCGAGACCTTAAAGAGAGCAGGGTATCAGGTTCAGTCAGTACTCTCAGGTGAGGATGCTTTAGTACTTTTTAAAGAAAAAGAATTCGATATCGTTGTCTCCGATTTGAAAATGAATGAAATGGACGGTGTGCAGTTATTAAAGCATGTTAAGAATATAAACAAAAATACTGTATTTGTTCTGATGACCGCATACGGAACCGTTGAGACAGCGGTGCAGGCGATTAAACTCGGCGCATACGATTTTCTGCTGAAACCGGTTCTCCCGGAGACATTAGAGCATATTATGAACCGAATTACCGAAATGCTCAATTTGAAGCAGGAGAATGAAACAATGCGGCAGGATCTTTCCGATAAATTCCAGAATATTATCGGAAAATCTAAGGAGATGAAAGAAGTTTTTGACCTGATTCAATCAGTAGCATCAGCACGTTCAACTGTAATGATAACCGGCTCCTCAGGTTCCGGTAAGGAGATGGTCGCAAGAGCAATCCATTACGCGTCAGACAGACGTGACAAGCCATTCATCAAATTAAACTGTGCGGCTCTTCCGGAAAATCTTGTAGAAGCCGAACTCTTCGGCTATGAAAAAGGTGCCTTTACCGATGCCAAAAAAACCAACCGCGGACGATTTGAACTTGCCGACGGCGGGACCCTTTTGCTTGATGAAATTTCAGAAATGCCGTTAAATCTGCAATCAAAACTGTTAAGAGTTCTGCAGGAACGGGAATTTGAAAGAGTCGGTTCATCCAATACTATTTCTATCGATGTCCGGATTATTGCTACATCAAATAGAAATTTAAAAGAGTATATTGCCAAAGGACATTTCCGCGAAGATCTCTTTTACCGTTTGAACGTCATCCCGATCCATCTCTGCCAGTTAAGCGAAAGGAAAGAAGATATCCCGCTTCTGGTTGAACACTTTATAGAAAAATTCAACAAAGAAAACGGCAAACAGATTAAAGGTATGGAATTAACCGCCATGAATCTGTTCATGAAATATCACTGGCCTGGTAATGTCCGGGAACTTGAGAATTTAATTGAACGGGCAGTCGTAACCTCAAAAACGGATACACTCTCAGAGGATGATTTCCCGGTAGAGCTTTCAATCGGTCAGGTTGCCGACGGGGCTCCCGGTCTGAAAATTCCAATGAAGCTCGAAGAAGGTAATAAGTTCTTGATTCTTAAGACTTTAGAGAAGTTTAACGGAAATAAGACTAAAGCTGCTGATGCTTTGGGGATTACAACCCGTACAATCAGAAATAAATTAGCAGAATATAATTTGAGTGAAGTCGACTGATATATAGAAAATATCCAATATTTAAGGCAATTTGCTTCGGTAAATTGCCTTTTTTTTATACAAGAATCTTTATTTCTGCCGATAATAGTTGAAAAGAGAATAAATAGATATATCAGGCTGATTTACAGCCAATTACAAGAATTTTTAAGACGGACAGATAATGGATTTTGCTACAATAATTGGATTGATTACCGCAATCGGCGCAATCACCGGAGCATACGCTCTGGAAGGCGGAAAGATGGATTCTATCTTTCTGGCTGCACCATTATTGATTGTCATAGGCGGTACTCTTGGTGCTTCGGTTATAACAACATCTATTCAGACTGTTTATAAAATTCCAACATTTTTAAGATTAGCATTTTTTGGTAAAGTAAATTATAACGCACCAGCTACTATCGAAAAATTGGTCAAACTTGCCGAGACAGCACGTCGTGAAGGTATCCTTGGGTTGGAAAAATTCCTGCCGGCAATCAGAGATAACTATTTTAAACAGGCAATCAAACTTGTCGTTGATGGAACCGAAGTCACAACGCTTCGTGATATCCTGGAAAATGAAATTGCCTATCTGGAAGAACGCCATAAATACGGAATCATATTTTTCCAGAAAGCCGGTGGATTTTCGCCGACGATGGGAATCCTCGGAACCGTACTTGGATTGATTCATACACTGGGCTCAACCGATGATGCATCAAAGATGGCAACATCAATAGCCGGTGCATTTATAGCAACCTTATGGGGGGTTGGTCTCGCCAACCTGTTTTTTCTCCCGGTATCGGATAAACTCCGTATGCGCCATGAAGAAGAGATCGCTCATTATGAGTTGATTATGGAAGGGATATTAGCTATTCAATCAGGGGAAAATCCAAGATCGATCAGAACCCGATTATTGTCATTTGTACCGCCAGTTTTCAGAAATAACCAGGAGCAATGATGCGCAGAAGTAAAAAAAGAAAACAGCGGAATACAAACGAAAATCTGGAGCGCTGGTTGCTCACTTATGCCGACTTGATAACGCTCTTGTTGGCTTTTTTTATAGTGATGTATTCGATGTCCCGGGTCGATGCCAAAAAATTCGGGGAGATGTCGGAAGCATTACACGGGGTATTGAAAAATGGTAAATCTATCATAAACAAAAATGGTGAGTCGGTTGCTAATCGGGGTCAAGGAATACTACGCTTGGGCGATCTGAATGTTATTCAGAAAAAAATAAATGAAAAATTCAAAACTCTCGGCAAAAACGAAGAAGTTCAGACAGAGATTACCGAACGCGGTCTTGTTGTACATATCATGGAATCTGCGCTGTTTAACGAAGGTTCAGCTGACCTCCTGTCAAAGACGACGGAAATCTTAGATATCGTTTACGACGGCATAGCAGACCGCCCTAATCATATCCGGGTCGAAGGGCATACAGATGATAGAAAGATTAAATCGTTAGTTTATCCGTCAAACTGGGAGCTTTCAACAGCACGGGCGACATCAGTAGTCAGATATTTTATTGATAATTACAGCTATCCGCCGGATAAACTTTCCGCATTAGGCTACGGTGAGTTCAGACCGATTCGTCCTAACAATACAATTGAAAACAGGGCTAAAAACCGCAGAGTTGATATTGTAATCCTGACAATGGACCTTTCTTTAAAAGAGCCGTCATCCCAAATGTACCAATATGCCGATACCCGGTAAATTCTTCACAGCCATGCCGGAAAATAATTCCCGAATCATATAATATACCCCGAAAAGAGAAATTCTTGTAACAGGCTAAGTCGCATTATAGCAATGCGATACAGCGTTGGCTACCTGTTTGGCACAGCTCTTGCTTTACTGCCGGGTGAGTAAAACTATATGTAGGATAAAAATGGAAAACAAGATTACACAATTTATCTTTGATAAAGTCGGGATACCGAAACAAAAGAAATACCTCGATATGGCATCACTGCGCCATAAGCTCATAAGCGGTAATGTTGCTAATGTTTCAACCCCGCAGTATGAAGCCAAAGATATAGATTTCCATACTGAATATAAAAAATTAACAAAAGCGGGAAACAGAGTTGCTGGTGTGACGACTCACCAGAACCATATCCCGACCGGACAACATCAGATGAAACCTCCAAAAGTAAATGCAGAACGGGTTAAATCAGACGAACTCAATTCTGTTAATATCGACCAGGAAATTTCCAATCTGACCCAGAACGAACTTTTGTATGATGTTGGCGCAACACTTTTACAGAGAAAATTTGAGGGGTTACGAAAAGTAATCTCAAGTAAATAGGAGTTGAAAAATGGCAGGACTGTTAACAGCAATTGAAGTTTCATCAAAAGGTCTTTCAGTACAGAGATCCAAGATGAATGTCGTTGCAGAAAATATAGCTAATGCAGAAACAACAGAAACAAAAGATGGTACACCGTACAAGCGGAAGATGCTTGATGTTTCTGAAGATACTGAAAGAGTGAATTTTAGTTCTCAATTGAAAAAAGCAGGTGTCAGACTCCAACGTACCAGCTCGGGGCATATGCCCGGAAAACTTCGTTCAGTCAAAGGTTCCACAGAGCTTTCCAATGTAGATAGTTCAATAGTAGAAGATAAATCCGGAAACTTTAAATTAGTCCATGACCCGTCACATCCCGATGCAGATGCTGAAGGGTATGTCAAATATCCGGATGTCGAGATAGTTACTGAAATGGTCGATATGATGGCTGCAAGCCGTGCCTATGAAGCCAATACTGTCGCTATTTCAACAGCAAAAAGTATGGCAGAAAAAGCTTTAGATATATAAGGAGTGGTAAAAGATGAAAATTAATCCCATTGGTATTCAGTCGTATCAGCAGGTGACAAATCGCCAGACTGCTCAGACATTAAAAACAGATGAACAGAAAGATTCAAAGGTTGTTGACAAAAAAGTAACGATTCCGGCACAGGATGCGCAGGAACAGTCAAAAGTTGCGGTCAAAGTTAACTCCGGTTCTTATGCTGAGTTCTTATCAACAGAAGAGCGCCAGGCATTGGATATTTTGTTCTCTAAATTTAAAGATGTTGAACGGTTTAACGGTTCCTATCGGGCAGATTCACCGGAAACTTCCAAAGCCCATTCATTGGGTGCAAATATCGATTTGAAGGTTTGATATGTCCGGACCTATCGGAAATATAAACAGATTAGTTCCGGGGTTGATTGAACAATTCAATCCGGCTAAAACCGAAACAAAACAGGTA